>CAKUMR010000009.1 GCA_934667865.1 uncultured Oscillospiraceae bacterium
TCCTTTCATACTAGAATTTCATAAAAAGCCGCAGGCTTTTTATAGCGCCTGCGGCGCGTCAAATTCTGCACAAGACGAGAGGGCACGCCAACGGCGTGCCCTCAGTGCGCAAAGCGCACGTGTTTTTTGATTTTCATAATCAAAAAACGTAGGATTACTCTTTTCTTCCCTCCGAAACTTTCGGTTCGATAGGTTTTTTGACAGTCTGTCAGGGAGCATCCGTTGGATGCTCCCTGTTTTTCTATAAAAATCGCCGTTTCCAGAAAATAAGGACTGGAAAAACGCACAATATCACGGTATAATAGAATATTGGTGAAACAGAAACGGAGGGCTGCACGTGGAATTCGGAACATTTCTCGGAAACGAACCGCTCAAGCAGCGGCTTGCCTCCGTTCTCGCCAAAGGGAAGCTGCACCACAGCTACCTGCTCTGCGGCCCGGCCGGTTCCGGCAAACACACGCTGGCGCGCCTTCTGTGCGCCGCGATGGAATGTACCGCCGCGGAAAAACCCTGTCTGCGCTGCCCCCAGTGCCACAAGGTGCTGCACGGCACGCATCCGGACATCATCACCGTGGACGATCCCGACCGCAAGACCCTGCCGGTCAGGCTCATCCGCGACACCTGCGCCGACCTCTACGTCCGGCCCAACGAGGGCGCGAAGAAGATCTATCTGATCCCCCGTGCGCAGGACCTGAACCCACAGGGGCAGAATGCCCTGCTCAAATGTATGGAGGAGCCGCCGGCCTACGGCGTGTTCCTGCTGCTGACCGACAATGCCGAGCGCCTGCTGCCCACGGTGCGCAGCCGCTGCGTCGAGCTGCGGCTTCAGCCGCTTGCGGACGCCGTTCTGCTGCCCGCTCTGCGGGAGCGCTTCCCGCAGGCGGAGGAAAGCGCTCTGCGCTCCGCCGCCGCGCGCTCCGGCGGCTATCTCGGTCAGGCGGAAACCCTGCTGCGTGAGAACAGCACCGACCTTTTCCCGCAGACGAAGAGCTTTCTCGCCGCCTACTGCGCCAAAGACCCCGTCGCGCTGCTGCGCGTCCTTGCGCCCATGGAAAAGCTCAAGCGCGAAGCGCTGCGGCCCATCCTGATGCAGTGGTACGAGCTGCTCGCGTCGGCGCTCACCGCCCGCGCCGGGCAGACGGCGCTGCGGCCGGAGTGTGCGCAGGTCGCCTCGGCGCGTTCCGCGGCCGCCCTTCTCTCGTCCATCGACGCCCTGAAAGCGGCGCTCGTCCGGCTCGACGCCAACGTCGGCCCCGGCCATATCTGCGGCGCGCTTTCGATACTTTTACGATAAGGAGTAACTATGGAACCCAACGAAATCCAGGAACAGTCCCCCGAAACGGCGGAATCCACTGAAAAATCCCCGGTCACGGTCTGTGACATCCAGTTCCGCACCGGGACAAAAACCTATTTCTTTGACCCCGGCAAGCTCGCCGTGCAGACCGGCGACGACGTGATCATCGACACCTCCCGCGGCGCCGAGTTCGGCCGCTGCGTCCGCGGCAACCACGAGGTCAAGCCGAGCGAGGTCGTCGCCCCGCTGCGCCCAGTGATCCGTCTTGCCACCGCGCAGGACAAGCGCACCGACGCCGACAACCGCCAGCGCGAAAAGCGCGCGTTCGATGTCTGCCAGCAGAAGATCGCGGAGCTCGGGCTGGAAATGCAGCTCGTGTCCGCAGAATATGCCTTTGACGGCAGCAAAATTCTCTTCTTCTTCACCGCCGACGGCCGCGTGGACTTCCGCGAGCTTGTCAAGGTGCTCGCCTCCGTCCTGCGCACGCGCATCGAGCTGCGCCAGATCGGCGTGCGCGATAAGGCCAAGATGGTCGGCGGTCTGGGCATCTGCGGCCGGCCCTTCTGCTGCCGCGAATTTCTGGACGACTTCCAGCCGGTGTCCATCAAGATGGCAAAGACGCAGAACCTCAGCCTGAACCCCACCAAAATTTCCGGCACCTGCGGGCGGCTGATGTGCTGCCTGAACTACGAGCAAGCGGCCTATGAGGACCTGATCAAGACCAGCCCCAAGGCGGAATCCTTTGTGGACACGCCCGACGGCCGCGGCACGGTCACGGACGTGAACCTGCTGTGCCAGTGCGTCAAGGTGCGGCTGGAGCAGCAGCCGGACACCATCGTCTGCCACAAAAACTGCGACATCTGCGTCCTGCGCAACGGCAAGGCCAAGAAAACCGACACGCCCATCCCGGACGATCTCGCACCCATTTCCGGCGACCCGAAGCGCCGCGGCAAGAAAAACGACGCGCCGCAGTTCACCACCTATCTTGACCCCGTGGTCATGAAGCAGAACGCGGAGGTGCTGGAGGAAGCCCGCACGAACGCGCCGGAGATCGAAGAGGCGGATGAGGCCGCGAAGCGCCGCCGCCGCAGAGGCGGACGCGGCCGGAACAAGTCCAGAGCCGAGGGCAAGCCCGCCGAGAATCGCCCCGCAAAACCGGAGGGCAAGCCCGCGAAGGCCGCCGAGCCCCGCCCCGCAAAGACGGAAAATCGCCCCGCAAAGGCAGATGCCAGACCCGCCGAGGGCAAGGACGCTCCGGCCGCCGAGGGCGCTAAGAGCGGCGCGCGCCGCCGCTATCACCGCCGCCGCAGAGGAAACGGCGGAGGTCCGAAGCCGGAAGTATAAAAAATCAGGTAAGTATCAAAACCGCTGGGGAAAAGCGGAGTCCGAATAAGAAAACATAGATGCTGCCCCGCAGACAATGTCTGCGGGGCAGCACTGTTTACAGCCATTTACCGAAGAATTTTTTGTTGGAACAAGGCGTTTTTCCGCGGCGCTGCTTTGTGTAACGTAAGAGAAAACGCCGCAGTTCCGGCGGAAAAGACTCGGCGAAGGGGCTGTGGTTTCTTATGAGGACGGAGCCAAAAGCCCGGCGGTTTTTTTGTGATTTGACGTCGATTTTACAAAAGGTTTCTTTTTCATTTTACACAGCCGCAGTATTCTCGGAAGCGTAGGGAACAATAATCCAAAATGAAATGAAAAGGAGATCTGAACAATGAAAAAGATTCTCACGATCGTACTGGCATTGGCCTGTGCCGCCATGCTGTTTGCAGCTTGCGGCACGAAGGAAAGCGGCGCTGTTTCTACCGACGGCTCCACTTCCATGGAAAAAGTGATCGGCGCGCTGGGCGAATCCTTCATGCAGAAATATGAGGGAACGACCTTCACTTACAATCCCACCGGCTCCGGCTCCGGCATCAAGGCGGTTCAGGCAGGCACCTGCGACATCGGTCTGGCAAGCAGAAACCTGAAGGACGAGGAAAAATCGAGTGGCCTGAAGCAGACCGTTCTGGCTTACGACGGCATCGCGATCATCGTGCATCCGGACAACCCCGTTTCCGACCTTGATGTAGAAACCATTGCAAAGATCTACACCGGCGAAATCACCAACTGGAAGGACGTCGGCGGCAACGACGCCGAGATCGTCCTGATCGGCCGCGAGGCCGGCAGCGGCACGCGCGACGGCTTTGAATCCATCACCGGCACCGAAGGAAGCTGCAAGTACCGTCAGGAGCTGACCTCCACCGGCGACGTCATCACGACCGTTTCCCAGAACCCGGACGCCATCGGCTACGCCTCTCTGGCTTCCCTCAAGGACAGCGTCAAGGCCCTCAAGGTCGGCGGCGTGGAGCCGACGGAAGCAAGCGTTAAGGACGGCAGCTACGTCATCCAGCGTCCCTTCGTCCTCGTCACGGTCGAGGGCAAGGAGCTGAGCAAGACGGCGCAGGAGTTCTTCGACTACGCCACCTCCGCGGATGCAGCAAGCATCATTGCCAAGGCCGGTGCGGTCGCGGCGAACTGATCAATACACACATGGCACCAAGGCGGCTCACCTACGGCCGCCCTGTTGCCGTCTGAAGAAGGGAACTGCATGAAAGAAAACAATCGCGCCAAGCGCGCGGGCAAGCGGCTGCTGGAAAATACGATGCACGGTCTGTTTCTGGTGCTGGGCCTGATCACCGTCGCCTGCGTTCTGCTGATCACAGTCTACCTCGTGATCTCCGGCATCCCGGCGATCCGGAAGATCGGCCTTCTCCCCTTCCTGTTCGGCAAGGTCTGGGATTCCACCGCGGCAGAGCCGTCCTTCGGCATTCTGCCCTTTATCCTCACGAGCGTCTACGGCACCGCGGGCGCAATTCTGCTCGGCGTGCCGGTGGGCTTTCTCACGGCGGTATATCTGGCGAAGCTCGCACCCGCCGGTGTGAAGCGGGTCATGCAGGCGGCGGTGAGTATGCTCGCGGGCATCCCCTCGGTCGTCTACGGCCTTGTGGGCATGCTGATCCTCGTGCCGGGTATCCGGAAGCTCTTCCATGTGCCGGACGGCTCGAGCCTGCTCGCGGCCATCATCGTGCTGGCCATTATGATTTTGCCCTCCATCATCAAGGTTTCGGTCACGGCGCTGGAGGCCGTGCCGAAGGAATATGAGGACGCCTCCCTTGCACTGGGGGCGACGCCGGTGGAAACCTACTTCAAGGTATCCGTTCCCGCGGCCAGAAGCGGCATCGCCGCAGCAGTCGTGCTGGGCGTGGGTCGCGCCATCGGCGAGGCCATGGCCGTGATGATGGTGTCCGGCAACGTGGCGAATATGCCGTCGCTGTTCCAGAGCGTGCGTTTCCTGACCACGGGCGTGGCCAGCGAGATGTCCTACTCCGGGGGCTTGCAGCGGCAGGCGCTGTTTTCCATCGCACTGGTGCTGTTCCTGTTCATCATGCTCATCAATGCGACCCTGAACTTCTTCCTCAAGCGGGACAAAGGAGGCGCAGCATGAAAGGCAAAAAGCTCTCTGCGGCGCGACGCGCCTACATCGGCCTGATGAAGAGCCTGATGTGGCTCTCCGCGGGACTGACCGCTGCGCTGACCGCATTTCTGATCGTCTACGTTCTGGTCAAGGGCGTGCCGAACATCACGTGGAAGCTGCTTTCCACCGCGCCGAGCTATCTGACGGGCGACATCGGCATCCTGCCGGACATTCTCAACACGCTCTATATCGTCCTTGCGACCATCGTGATCGTCGTGCCGCTGGGCGTGGGTGCGGCCATCTATCTGACCGAATATGCCAGAAATAAAAGGGTCGTCGGTGCGATCGAGTACGCCGCCGAGACCCTCTCCGGCATCCCGTCGATCATCTACGGCCTTGTAGGTATGCTGGTGTGCGAATTTCTGGGCTTGCAGAAAAGCCTGCTGGCAGGCGCGCTGACGCTGGTCATCATGAATCTGCCGACCGTGATGCGCACGACGCAGGAGAGCCTCAAGACCGTCCCGCAGAGCTACCGCGAGGGCGCCTTCGGCCTCGGCGCGGGCAAGTGGCGCGTGATCCGGACGGTCGTGCTGCCCGGCTGCGTGGACGGCGTGGTGACGGGCTGCATCCTCTCCGTCGGCCGGATTCTGGGAGAGTCCGCGGCGCTTCTCTTCACGGCGGGCTTTGCGCACGTGCTGTTCGGCTTCTTCGAGGGTCTGACGAAATCCGGTGCGACGCTGACCGTGGCGCTGTACTTCTACGCCAAGGAGCAGGGCGAGTTCGAGGTGGCCTTCGCCATCGCGGCAATCCTGATGTTCCTGACGCTTCTGATCAACTTTGCCGCCGACCTGGTTTCGGCGTATTTCCGCCGGAAAAAGGCGATGTAAGGGAGGAATCCATATGAATAGTGTCATTTCCGTGCAGGATCTCTGCCTGTGGTACGGCGAGCATCAGGCGCTGAAAAACGTCAGCATCGAGATTCCCGAAAAAAGCATCACAGCGCTGATCGGGCCGTCCGGCTGCGGCAAATCGACGTTCCTCAAAACGCTCAACCGCATGAACGACCTCATCCCCGGCGTGAAGATCACGGGCTCGGTAAAATACAAGGACGAGGACATCTTTGACCCCGCGATGGACGTCAACGAGCTGCGCCGCCAGGTGGGCATGGTGTTCCAGAAGCCGAATCCCTTCCCCATGAGCATCTATGACAATATCGCCTACGGCCCGCGCACGCACGGCATCCGCAGCAAGGCCAAGCTCGACGACATCGTAGAGCGCTCCCTGCGCGGCGCGGCGATCTGGGACGAGGTCAAGGACCGCCTGAAAAAGAACGCCCTCGGCCTTTCCGGCGGACAGCAGCAGCGTCTGTGCATCGCGCGGGCGCTGGCGGTGGAGCCGGACGTCCTGCTGATGGACGAGCCGACGAGCGCGCTCGACCCCATCTCCACCTCCAAGATCGAGGATCTTGCCATGCAGCTCAAGGAAAAGTATACCATCGTCATCGTCACGCACAATATGCAGCAGGCCGTCCGCATCTCGGACAGCACGGCCTTCTTCCTGCTGGGAGAGCTGGTAGAGTACGGCGGCTCCGAGCAGCTCTTCTCCAACCCGCGCGACAAGCGGACAGAGGATTATATCACGGGGAGGTTCGGATAATGAGAAGCCGGTTTGACGAGCAGCTTGCGCTTTTGAAAAAGGAACTGATCGAGATGGGCGCGCTGTGCGAGGAGGTCATCGCAAAGGCGAGCGAGGCCCTGACGCGCGGGGACGTCGCGCTTGCCGCCAAGGTCGCGCCGCTCGACGAGCAGATCGACCGGAAGGAGCACGACATTGAGGCGCTCTGCCTGCGGCTGCTTTTGCAGCAGCAGCCGGTGGCGCGCGACCTGCGCAAGATTTCCGCGGCGCTCAAGATGATCACGGATATGGAGCGCATCGGCGATCAGGCGGAGGACATCGCCGAGATCGTCACCTTCCTCAAGGGCCGCACGGGCCAGAACGACGATCTTCTGCGCGAAATGGCGCGTTCCACCATCAAAATGGTGACGGAAAGTGTTGATGCTTTCGTAAAACATGATATAATGTTGGCAGAAAAGGTCGTGGCGTATGACGATGTGGTGGACAACTACTTCGAGCAGGTCAAGGACGAGCTGATCGCAAGGATCGCGGAAAACCCCGACGACGGCGAATATGCGCTGGACCTTCTGATGATCGCAAAATATTTCGAGCGCATCGGCGATCATGCGGTGAATATTGCCGAATGGGTGATGTTCTCCGTGACCGGTGTGCATAAGGAGGGGTGAGCGTGATCTGGTGCGTGGAGGATGATGCCAGCATCCGTGACATCGAGGTGTACGCCCTGCAATCCAGCGGCTTTGAGGCCGCCGGCTTTGCCGACGGAACGGCCTTCTGGGATGCCTTGCAGCAGGCGCAGCTTCCGGAGCTGGTCGTGCTGGACGTGATGCTGCCCGGCGTGGACGGCGTGGAGCTGCTGCGCCGCATGAAGGCGTCCGAGCGCCTGCGCGCGATCCCCGTGGTCATGGCCACGGCCAAGGGCGCGGAGTATGATAAGGTACACGGCCTCGACCTCGGCGCGGACTACTATCTGGTCAAGCCCTTCGGCGTGATGGAGCTGGTATCCTGCGTCAAGGCGGTGCTGCGCCGCGCAAAGCCGCAGAGGGTGGAGCATCTGCTCCAGACCGGCGGCCTTACGGTCAATCTGGACGGCCGCACCGTCACGGCCGACGGAGAAAAGGTCGCCCTGACCTTCAAGGAATTTGAACTGCTGAAGCTCCTGCTGTCTCATCCCGGCGTCGTGTTCACGCGCGATAAGCTGATGGAGGAGGTCTGGGGCACGGACTACTGCGGCGAGAGCCGCACGGTGGATATGCACGTGCGTACCCTGCGGCAGAAGCTGGGGGCCTATGGCGACCGCATCGAAACCGTGCGCGGTGTGGGCTACCGGCTGGAGGGCGAAGGATGACAAAGAAAATTTTTCGTTCCATGCTGCTGGTATCGGCAGTTGTACTGCTGGCCAGCCTTGTGGTCGTTGTGGCGTGCATGTACCGCTTCTCCGCGGACGCACAGGAGCGGCAGATCCACGATGACCTCAGTCTCGCGGCCGCCGCGGTCGAAACGGAGGGCGAGAGCTATCTTTCCAAGGTTGCCGATACCCGCTACCGCCTGACGTGGGTCGCTGCGGACGGCACCGTGATCTATGACACCAAGGCCGACGCTGCCTCCCTGCCCAGCCACGCGGATCGTGCTGAAATTCAGGACGCGCTGGCAAACGGGGAGGGCGAAAGCGTCCGTTATTCCTCCACGCTGCTGGAAAAAACCATGTACTACGCCCGTCGCATGGACGACGGCACGGTGCTGCGTATTTCGGTCAGCCGCGCAACGGTGTGGGTGCTGGTCGTAGGGATGTTACAGCCCATCATTCTGCTGCTGCTTCTGGTGCTGATCCTTTCGGGCGTGCTGGCGCGGCAGCTGTCGAAGCACATCGTCGAGCCGCTCAATAACCTCGATCTGGAGCACCCTCTGGACAACGATTCCTACGAGGAGCTGGCGCCGCTGCTGAGCCGCATCAACCGCCAGCGCAACCAGATCGACCGCCAGCTCCGCGAGCTGGAACGCAAGACCGACGAATTCTCCCAGATCACCCGCAGTATGCAGGAGGGTCTGGTGCTGCTGGACGACCGCTGGACGATCCTGAGCATCAACCCGGCGGCGCAGGAGCTGTTCCGCACGGATTTGTCCTGCATCGGGCAGGATTTCCTGACCGTCGAGCGCGGGGTTGAGATGAGCGCGGCGATCGAGGAGGCCATGCGCAGCGGGCACAGCGCCTTCCGGATGCACCGTAGTGCGCGCATCTACCAGCTCGATCTGACGCGCATCGAGTCCGGCGGCGCGGTCATTCTGACCTTCGACATCACCGAGCAGGAGGAGGCCGAGCAGAACCGCCGCGAATTCACAGCGAATGTTTCCCACGAGCTGAAAACGCCCCTGCAGGGCATCATCGGCAGCGCGGAGCTGCTGGAAAACGGCATGGTCAAGCCGGAGGACACCGCACGCTTTGTCGGACATATCCGCTCGGAGGCGCAGCGGCTGGTCACCCTGATCGGGGACATTATCCGCCTGTCGCAGCTCGACGAGGGCGACGAAATGCCCATGGAGCCGGTCGATCTGCTGGCCACGGCGCAGGAGGCCGCAAACGATGTGCAGAGCGCGGCGGAGAAAAAGCACGTGAAGATCACCGTGCAGGGCGAGCCTGCGGAGCTGACCGGCGTGCGCCGGCTGCTCTACGAGATCATCTACAATCTCTGCGACAACGCCGTGAAGTACAACGTTGACGGCGGCAGCGTCGCAGTCCACGTGGAGTCCGGCGCGCAGAGCGCGGCCGTCACGGTAACGGATACCGGCATCGGCATCGCGCCGGAGCATCAGGGACGGATCTTCGAGCGCTTCTACCGCGCGGACAAGAGCCACTCCAAGGCCTCCGGCGGCACCGGTCTGGGGCTTTCCATCGTGAAGCACGCCGTGCAGTATCACCACGGCACGATCGACCTGCAAAGCGAGCCGGGCAAGGGCACGCGCATTACCGTCCGCTTCCCGAGGACGGAGGCATAAATCATGCGGCAGCCGCGGCGGTTTTCCCGCCGCGGCTGCCGTTGTATTTGTACCGTCCCTTTTGCCGAAAAACGCACAAAACCCGCCCTGTCCGGGCGGGTTCTGCTGTAGTTAGGGTTCCGTATTTCCGATCAGGTGCAGCTTTTCCTCCCGGGAAAGCTGCTTGATCGCGTACTCCCGGCGGAGGGCCGCCGAGCGGTCGGGATACTGCTCGGTATGGAGCAGCTCCAGCGGGCCGCGGCCGCGCGTGTACTTCGCGCCCTTTCCGGCGCGGTGCGCCGCCAGACGGCGGGCCACGTCGTCCGTCGTGCCGGTGTAGAGCGTGCCGTCGCCGCAGCGCAGCACGTAGACATACCACATCAGATCGTCACGTCGATGGCGCGGCGGTCGGTGCGGATCTCCTTGCACAGCGAGGAAACGGCCACATGACGCGGGTCGTTCTTGTAGCGCGCGACATCCTCCAGCGTGTCGAATTCCGACACCAGCACCGCGTCATAGGCGCTGCCCGGAACGGCGCTGCGCCGCACGGCCATGGAGCGGATGCACTCGATCTGTCCGTCCAGCGCGGCCAGACGGGTCAGGAATTCCTCGGCCTGCGCCTCGGTCCCCTCGCGGAATTTCCACATGACAATGTGCTGTATCATTTCGTTTCCTCCTGTTTCTTAACGGCTGCGCCCACGAAGCCAAGGAAGAGCGGGTGCGGACGGTTCGGACGGGAATTGAACTCCGGGTGCGCCTGCGTTGCGAGGAAGAAGGGATGCTCCGGCAGCTCCAGCATCTCCACGATGCGGCCGTCCGGGGACAGGCCGCACAGCGACATTCCGGCGTCCGTCAGCGCGGTGCGGTAGTCGTTGTTGACCTCGTAGCGGTGGCGGTGGCGCTCATGGATGAGGTCGGCGCCGTAGAGCTCGTGCGCCTTGCTGCCCGGTGCGAGCTTGCAGGGATAGGAGCCGAGGCGCAGCGTGCCGCCAAGATCAAGCACGCCCTCCTGCTCCGGCATCAGGTGGATGACGGGGTGCATGGTGTCGGGCATCAGCTCGATGCTGTGCGCGTCCTTCAGCCCCAGCACGTCGCGGGCAAATTCCACGATGGAAAGCTGCATTCCAAGGCACAGACCCAGATAGGGAACCTTATTCTCGCGGGCGTAGCGGATGGCGCAGAGCATACCGTCGATGCCGCGGCTGCCGAAGCCGCCGGGCACCAGCACGCCGGACACACCCTTGAGCGTCTCGGCGACATTTTCCGGCGTCACGGTTTCGGAATCCACCCAGCGGATACGCACATCCGTGCGATGGGCGACGCCCGCGTGCTTGAGCGCCTCGACGACGCTGATATAGGCGTCGTGCAGCTTGGTATATTTGCCGACGAGTGCGACCTCGACGGACTTCTCCGGGTGTATCCAGCGGTCGCACATCTCGCGCCACTGGTCAAGCTCAGGCGTGCGGTTTTCCAGCCCAAGGCTCTCGCAGACGACGTCCGCCAGATGCTCGCGCTCCATCATCAGCGGCACCTGATAGAGGATCTCCGCGTCCAGATTCTGAAGCACATGGCTCGGCTCGACATTGCAAAACAGCGCCAGCTTGTCGCGGATGTCCTGCGTGAGCGGATAGTCCGAGCGGCAGACCAGCACATCCGGGCGCAGGCCAATGCCCTGAAGCTCACGGACGCTGCCCTGCGTGGGCTTGGTCTTCATCTCGCCGGAGGCCTTGAGATAGGGGATCAGCGTGACGAGCAGGATGATGGCGTTCTGCTTGCCCACCTCGTTCTGGAACTGGCGGATAGCCTCAAGGAAGGGAGAGCTTTCCATATCGCCCACGGTGCCGCCGACCTCAATGATGGCGACCTTATTGCCATCGCCGCGGTAGAAGCGGCGCTTGATCTCGTCGGTGATATGGGGAATGAACTGTACGGTACCGCCGCCGAAATCGCCGCGGCGCTCGCGCTCGAGGACGGTGCGATAGATGCGGCCGGCCGTGACGTTGGAGACGCGGCTGAGCTTTTCATCGATGAAACGCTCGTAGTGGCCGAGGTCAAGGTCGGTCTCCGCGCCGTCGTCGGTCACAAAAACCTCGCCATGCTGGATGGGGTTCATCGTGCCGGGGTCAACGTTGAAATAGGGGTCAAATTTCTGCATCGTCACCGCATAGCCGCGCGCCTTGAGAAGCCGTCCCAGAGACGCGGCCGTGATGCCCTTGCCGAGACCCGACACGACGCCGCCCAATACAAATACATACTTCATCTTCGTTCTCCTCTCTACGTTCCCGCCCTCGCGGGTTGCTGTTTGACATTTTATCTTGAATACGGTATAATCACCATAAGGCTTTCAAAGGAAGTGGTCGCGTGAAAAAGAAGCTCCGGCGCGCCGCGCTCATCGTGCTGCTGGTCTATGTGCTCTGCGGCATCGGCGCAACGCATCTGGTCTATTCTTCCCAATTTCACAGGGTTTCCTCGCAGACGTGCAGCACATGGCCGCTCTATACAGACGTCGCGCAGGACTATCCGCGCCGCGAGGTGCATTTTGATTCCGGCGAGACACTGCTCACCGGCTGGATCTACGGTGAAAGCGGCGATGCGCTGGTCATTCAGGCGCACGGCCTCGGCGCAACGGCAGAGACCTATCTGCCGCAGACGATGTGGTTCGTAGATCACGGCTACTGCGTTCTGACCTACGATGCGACCGGAACCGGCGCATCCGAGGGAAAGACCACGCGCGGCCTTTCGCAATCGGCGATCGATCTGGATGCGGCGCTGAATTATGTCGCGCAGGATACGGTGCTCGCCGGACTGCCCGTTCTGCTGTTCGGGCACAGTTGGGGCGGCTACGGCGCGGCAGCGGTGCTGAAGGATCATCCCGAGGTCAGCGCCTGCGCAAGCCTGTCTGCCTACGACACGCCCTTCAAGCTCATGTGCGAGCAGGCGGAGCGTTATTGCGGGCCGGTCTGCTATCTCTTTGCGCCCTTTGTGCTACTGCACGAGCGCGTATTATTCGGCGCGGCAGCCAACCAATCGGCCTCTGAGGCCGTTCGGAACAGCGGCGTGCCCGTTCTGGTCGTCCACGGCGACGCGGACAAAACCGTTCGCGCTGACGGTGCGGCGCTGATCGCGCGGACACTTTCGCAAAATGCACAGACGCTTCTGCTCGAGGGAGAGACGCACATGAGCCTTTTGCGGCCGCATACGCGGGAATACGCAGACTATACGGACAAGATCAATGCAGACTATTCCGCGCTTTATGCCGACTATGACGGCGAAATTCCGGAGGAAATCCGGATCGAATTTTACGCCGGCGTGGATAAAACCGTCACCGGCGGCGTCTGGCAGACACTCATGGAGCGCATCGACGGCTTCTATCGTGCGGCGCTGCGCTGATTTTCGGATTTTTCAAAGTCTGTTCACAGGATCTCCATATTTGTCCTGTATTCTAAAAGCACAAGGAAGCGATGCGACGCTTCCCTCTCATAAAAAAGCTGCCGATGCCGCGGAAAGCTCTGCGGATGGCCAACGGCAGTGGAACGGAAAAGTCAATATCAGTCTAATCCCCGTGGCTTGCTTATGAGAAAGCCACGGGGATGCAGCTATCTGGGAAGCCTCCGAAGCCGTCATGGGTTCGGAGGTTTTTTCAGTGAAAAAGGCCGTCCCGCCTTCCGCCCTCTGCGGTCAGGGGCGGAAAGCAGGTTGCGGCACTGCCAGATCGTATTACTTCGCCTTCGGGCCGGCCTCAGCAATATAAGCGGGCATGTTCGGATACTTCTTTGCGAAGTTCTCTGCGAACATGGTTGCCAGCTTGTTGGCCTGCGCGTCGTAGGCAGCCTTGTCGGCCCAGAGGCCGCGGGCGTCGAGCATTTCGTCCGGAACGTTCGGGCAGCTCGTCGGATAATCGACGTTGAACACGTCATGATGCTTGAATTCGATGTGGTCGAAGTCGCCGTTGAGGGCAGCCGTGACCATCGCGCGGGTGTAAGCCAGCTTCATGCGCTTTGCGCCGGAGGCTGCGCTGCCGCCTGCCCAGCCAGTGTTGACCAGATAGGCCTTCGCGCCGCTCTCGCGGATGCGCTTGCCGAGCATTTCGGCATAGACGGACGGATCCATCGGCATGAACGGCTCGCCGAACAGCGTGGAGAACGTGGGCTGCGGCTCGGTGACGCCGCGCTCGGTGCCGGCCAGCTTGGAGGTGAAGCCGGTAACGAAGTGGTACATTGCAGCGTTCTCGTCCAGGCGGGAGATGGGAGGCAGGACGCCGAAAGCGTCAGCCGTCAGGAAGATGACGACCTTGGGGATGCCGCCGACGCCGGGGATGGCTGCGTTGGAGATGTAGTTGATCGGATAGCCGACACGGGTGTTCTCGGTCAGGCTGCCGTCGTCGAAGTCGAACTCACGGGTCTCGTCGTTCATGACGACGTTCTCGACCAGAGAGCCGAAGCGGATGGCGTGATAGATCTCAGGCTCATTTTCTTCCTTGAGGTTGATGCACTTTGCGTAGCAGCCGCCCTCGATGTTGAAGATGCCGTCGTCAGCCCAGCCGTGCTCGTCGTCGCCGATGAGCTTGCGGTTCGGGTCGGCAGACAGGGTGGTCTTGCCAGTGCCGGACAGGCCGAAGAACACAGCCGTCTCATGGGTCTCGGGATCCATGTTGGCAGAGCAGTGCATCGGCAGGATGTTTTCCTTGGTCAGAACGTAGTTCATGGTGGAGAACACGCTCTTCTTGATCTCGCCGGAGTACTGAGAGCCGCAGATGACGATCAGGTGCGCCTCATAGTCGATCATGATGGCAGCTTCGGAATGCACGCCATCGATCTCCGGATCGCACTTGAAGCCGGGAGCTGCGAGGACGGTGTAGTCCGCTTCGCCGTAGGCTTCCAGTTCTTCTGCGGTCGGACGGATGAGCAACTGATGGATAAAGAGGTTCTGGGACGCCATTTCGTTGACGATGCGGAACTTCTTGGTGTGCTTGGGATCGGCACCTGCAAAACCGTCGAAGATGAACACTTCGCGGCCCTGGAGGTAAGCGCAGAGCTTGCCCTTGATGGCGTCGAACTTTTCCTTGGAGATGGGACGGTTCACCTTGCCCCATGCGATGTCGTCATGGAC
>CAKUMR010000010.1 GCA_934667865.1 uncultured Oscillospiraceae bacterium
TTTTTGGCAAGCTGCCTGCAAAATTGCAAAATCAATATTTGTAGTATTATTTTGCAATTTTGATCGCTGCGGCGGGTTATTGAACGCGAAAGGAAACCCTGACGGTTTCCTTTCACTCTTTTCTTCCCTCCGAAACTTTCAGCTAGAAGGTTTTTTGACAGTCTGGCCGTTTTCTCCTGCGCCCCTATTGTATTTCCGGGGAAGATGCGCTAAAATGACATTATCTCCTTGCTCCCCACCCGGCGGAGCAAGAACCGGAAGGAGAACCCTATGAAAGGTATTGTAAAAAAGCTGTGTGACATCGACGGCATCGCGATCCCTGCGGAAATGCTGGAGGTTCACGTGGATGACAAGCAGGTCGAGCAGGCAATCAGGCGTCTGTCCCTGCGCTATGCGAAGGAATGTCCCGCCGAAGCCGCACAGAAGGGCGACCTCGTCCGCTGCCATGCGGAAGCGGGCGACGGCAGACTGGTCCTGCTCTACCCCGGCATGGCGCTGCCCGGCGCAGAGGAGGCGGAAGAAGCCGCGCTCGGCAAGGCCGCGGGCGATGCCATAGAAACCACCCTCTGCGGCAAGCCCGTTTCGCTGACCGTGGAGAACATTCTCCGCCGCGCGCCGGTGGAGGTCACGGACGCGCTGATCGCCTCTATCGGCATCGAGGGCGTGACGACCGTCGCGGAATACCGCGTCTATCTGCGTAATCAGATGCTGGCCGACCTCCGGATGGAGCGAAGCAAGGAGATCACCCGCTATCTGATGGACGAAATGATCGCCGGCTGCGAATATGAGTACGACGAGGCGGAGATGGAGCAGTACATCCGCTCTGCCGAGGAGGAAATGGCTATGCAGCCCGATCTGGACGAGCTGGGCTACTCTCCGGAGGAGCTGCGTCAGGCCATTGCCGGGCAGGCAAAGCAGCTCTGGATGGCCGAGGCCTTCTGCAAGGCGCACGGCATCGCGATCGACGAGGCCGACGTCACGATGCAGGCCGACCAGATGCAGGAAATGATGTCCCTGATGGGCGAGCCGGTCCCCGACCGTGAGGCGCTGCTGGAGCAGGCCCGTCAGGACGCATATCTTACCGGGCTGTTCACGTACATTGACAACATCATTGAGCAGAAGATGGGAGGCTCCTATGGCAATCGCTGAACTGAAGGAACAGGAATGGAAGGAATTTTCCAAGGCGGACTACGCCGTCATTGACTGCTACGGCCAGAACTGCGGCGCCTGCGTGGTGCTCGCGCCGATCTTTGACGCCGTGGCAGACGAAATGCCGGGCATTGCCTTCGGCCGCATCGACATCTCCTGCTACCCCGACATTGCAAACACCTACGGCATCAACGCCATGCCGACCCTGCTGTACTTCCGCGGGGGCGAGCTGGTCGATCAGACGGTCGGCAGCATGGAGCGCGGGGAGCTTCTGGCGCACGTCGCAAAGCTCCTGTATCAATAAGGAGGCGGAAAATGGGAAAAGTCCGTCTCAACGAGGATCGCGAAACCGTCGCACGCATTCGCGAGGGCTTAAAGCGCACAGGCGGCTACTGCCCCTGCCGCACGGAGCGCAAGCCCGAATACAAGTGCATCTGTGAGGAATTCAAGGCACAGATCCAGGATCCGAATTTTGAAGGCTATTGCCATTGCAGACTATATTATAAGGAAAAATAAAAGGAGAGATCATCATGAAAAAACTGTGCGCCGTCGCGCTGACTCTGGCACTTCTGCTGTCGCTGGCCGCCTGCGGCCTGTTCAGCAGCAGCTCGGTCGTCAAGCTGGGCGACTACACCCACAACGACCCGAAGGATCTGACCTATGATCAGCGACTCGTTCTCAAGAACGATGATTTTGGCACCTATCTGGAAGATTACGAAAATTCCGGCGCCTACCCCGACACCATGGTGTACGACGAGAGCGGCAACATGATCGGTATGTACGACTATGACGAGGAAACCGGCCTCGCCTCCGGCTGGACCAACCTCACAGACGGCACCTACACCGCCTTCGCGGCCGGGGAAGAGGTTGATCTCGGCAAGCCCGACCCCACGGCGATGGTCAGCATTCCCGGCACCGTTTCCCTGTACTTTGTCGTGTACGGCAGCAAGGACACCGCTACCGCCGCCTTTATGTACCTGTTCCTCTCCGACGCCTCTGCAAAGCAGACGGTCTATGACGCCATGGCGAATGTTTTCGGCATCGTCATGGAAGAGGAGAGCGACACCGTTCTGACCTACGCGCAGAACACCGACTACATCGCCGCGGAATTTGCCAATCTGGAAAGCTACGGCCAGACCGTGGAGGTCAAGGACGCGGCGGCCTATGCCGACCTTCTCAAGCAGACCTACGGCGTGCGCGAGGATGGCGGCGTGAACCCCTACAAGCCCTATGCCGGCCACACCGACCCGGAGGGTCTGGACTTTGACGAAAAGGTCGTCCTCACCGGCTCCGGTGAGGCAGCCGTGGACGAGCAGTATGCCAAGGATATCACCTGCATGACCGACATCCTCTACGGCAAGGACGGCGACATGGTTGCGCACTACACCTATTTTGAGTGTCCCTCCAAGGAGGCCGCCGACAATCTGGAAACGCTGTACGCCAACGCAGAGCGCGTTTCCGACACCGTCCTGATGATCTCCTACACCGGTCAGGCCATGCAGGACCTTCTTGCGACCTACAAGGGCTACAACGTCCTGAAGGACAACTCCGTCGCGGAATACACCAGAATGATCGAGGAAACCTTCTTCTCCGTCATCTACGAATAAAGAGCCTGGAAGATGCCATACGCCCGGAACAGGCCGCGTATGGCATCTTTTTTCAGGAATGGGAGTGCAGCAATGGATACACAGAAAAAAACAAGACCCGGCAGCTGGCGGGTGCTCTTCCGCACCATCGGAAGGCTGAAAATTTCATGGGTCTGGGTCGTGATCGCGCTGGGGCTGAATCTGGTGCTGAACAATCTGCTGCTCAAGCTGCCGAGCACTACGGCAGACCTCATGAGCGGGCAGCTCACGGGGGCCGCGCTGACCAAGGCGATTCTGTTTTACGTCGCCTACGGCCTATTGTCCTTCGTTATGGTCGCCGGGCAGGTGCAGGCGCAGTCCTACGGCGTCCGGCGGGCGCGGCAGTCCATCTGGCAGAAGATGCTCGGCCTGCGCATGGAATTCTTCGATCGCAACGACCCCTCCGACCTGATGAGCGCCATCACGAGCGACACCGAAAGCGCGGTGCGGAATTTCATCAACATTCTTATTTATCTGATCCCCGACGTTTACTACGTGGTCATGGCTCTGCGGCGCATCAACGAGTACCACTGGGTTCTCGCCGTTTCCTGCTTCGCCATGCTCCCGCTCAAGTTCATCTACGCGCTGATCATGGGCCGGCAGTTCCAGACGCACACCGCCCGGCTGTACGGCAGGATTGGCCTGCTCACCGGCTTCCTCGCCGACCGCATCGCCCATTTGCCGCTCATCAAGGCCTACACCAACGAGGAATCCGAGGATGAGCAGGGCAGAGGCGCGGCGAAGCAGCTGCTGAAGGCGAACATGAAGATCGTCCATCTGGACAACATCGCCACGGGCGCTTCGGCCGTCCTCGACGTCCTGCAAAAGTTCATCGTGATCGTGGTCGCGGTCATTCTGATGCAGCGCGGGCAGATCGACATCACCATGTGGCTGGCCTTCTTCCTCTTCGCACAGAATCTCTTCCCGACCATGGACAGCATCGTCGATCTCTGGGTGCGCATCAAGGGCGTGCAGGGCAGCTTCGAGCGCATTGCCGAGATCACGGAGGGGCAGGACGAGGAATCCGGCGTGGCCGCCTTCCCGGAGGCGGGCGACATCCGCTTCCGGAACGTCACCTTCACCTATCCCGAAACCGACGAGCCCGCGCTCCAGAATGTTTCCTTCACCGTCCCGCGCGGTTCGGCCGTCGCCATCGTCGGCCTGTGCGGCAGCGGCAAGACGACCTCCGTCAGCCTGCTCGAGCGTTTCTACACGCCGGATGAGGGGCATATTTTCATCGGGGAGCGGGACATCCGCGACATTTCCCTCTCCGAATTCCGCCGAAACCTTGCCTATGTGCAGCAGGGCGCGGCGGTGGTCAGCGGCACGCTGCGCGAGGCCCTGACCTACGGCATCGACCGCGACGTTACCGACGAGGAAATTCTCGCCGCGGCGGAGCGGACGGGCTTCGGCGACTATCTGCGCCGCTGCGAGGCGGGCCTTGATACCGAGGTCGCGCCCGGCGCGGAATCCATGTCCGGCGGCCAGAGCCAGCGGCTGGTGCTGACACGCGAGGTGCTGCGCGGCGGCGAGGTCATCCTCATGGACGAGCCGACGAGCGCGCTGGACGTGCGGATCTCGGCAAAAATCCAGGACACCATGGACACGGTCTTTGCCGGAAAGACCCGGATTCTCATCACACACGATCTGGCCTTCGCCAGAAAATACGGCCGCATCCTTGTGATGGAGCACGGCCGTCTGGTGGGCGACGGCACGCATAAAGCGCTGCTGGAGACCTGTGAGGCCTACCGGGAAATGAACGAAAATGCAGGGGAGGCGGCGACGGTATGAAAATAAAAACCACCCGGAAACCGGCGCGCTATTTCCGCGTCCTGCGGGGCGTGAAGCTGCCGTGGCTGCTGATTTTGTGCAGCTTCGCCTTCTCCGCCGCCACGATGAGCAGCGAGCTCGGCGTGGCCAATCTGACGGCCGGCATCATCGATACCAGCCAGCAGGCCATCAACGCAAAGGAGCTGGTCAGCTACATCGGCCTTGTCGCGCTGTCGGCAGCGCTTGCCATCTGCGGCAACTATTTCACCCGCAAGATGGAGGAGGTCATCACCCTGCGCGTGCGCTGCAAGCTCTGGGCAAAGATCATGCGCCTGCCCACGCGCTACTACGACGAGGACAACGGCAACGAGCTGGTCAGCCGTATCACCTCCGATGCCTCGGCGCCCTCGGAGCTGTTCTCCATGGCAGTGGGCTGCATCGTCTGCGTCGTGACGACCGTGCAGGGCTTCCTCCAGCTCTTCGCCAACAACACCCTGCTTGCAACGTATTCTCTTCTGATCATCCCGCTGACGCTGATCATCAGCTTTTTCTACGGCAAGATCATGTTTCGTCTGGGCGTTTTCGGCACGGCGGCCATGGCGGGCAGCCTCGGCTACCTCGCCGAGCGCGTACGCAATTTCCGCCTGATCAAAAGTGCGCTGGCGGAAAAGCTGGAGGCGCAGAAGGGCGGCGCAGCCTTCCGCAGAATGTACAAGGCCGATTTCCTGAGCTGGCTGATGGTCGCGGGCTACCAGCTCGCGTCCGGGCTGTTCTCCATTCTCTTTATCGTCATCGTGTTCGTGATCGGCGGGCGCTTCCTGCACACCGGCGAAATGACCATAGGCGACCTGACGAGCTTTTACATGGTTTCCGGCATCGTGACCCTACAGCTCATGCAGCTGTTCATGAATATCGGCAGCGTGTCCGGCATCTTCGGCAACATGAAGAAGATCGCGGAGATTTCCGACACCGCGCCGGAGCCCACCGAGGGCGAGGCCGTCCCCGCTGCCGGCGAGGACATCGTGTTCGACCATGTGAGCTTTGCCTACACGCCGGAGCAGGACGCGCTGCACGACGTTTCCCTGCGCATCCCCGCAGGCAAGGTGACGGCCGTCATCGGCGGCAACGGCGCGGGCAAATCCACGCTGTTCAAGCTGATCACGCGGCTGTATGAGCCGAAGTCCGGTACGATCCGCTTCGGCGGCGGCAATATCGCAGACTTCGCCCTGACCGGCTGGCGCGACCGCTTTGCCTATGTGTTCCAGAAAAATCCCCTCATCGGCGGCACGGTGCGTGAGAACATCACCTACGGTCTGGACCGCGAGGTCAGCGAGGAGGAGCTGATCGCCGCAGCGAAGAAGGCCAACTGCTACGACTGCATCATGGCAAAGCCGGACGGCTTTGACGAGGACGTGGGGCTGGGCGGCTCAAACTTCTCCGGCGGACAGGCGCAGTGCATCTCCGTCGCCAGAGCGATGCTGCGGAACACGGACTATCTGCTGCTCGACGAGGCCACCAGCAATCTGGACGTGGTGAGCGAAGCCATGGTCACCGAGGCAATGGACCACCTGATGGAGGGCAAAACCACCGTCATGATCGCCCACAATTTCGCCGCCACGCGCAACGCCGACTACATCATCGTGATGAAGGACGGTACGGTCGAGGCCGCCGGCACGCCGGAGGAATTGCAGGAAACCAACGAATACTATCGGATGTTCAGCAAAACGCTGTAAGAAAGAGGAAAATTATGCCGAAACAACTGCTGAAGCTGGAAGCGGCGCAGCCCGGCGAGGTCTGTGCGGGCTTCCTGCTGGTCAAGAAGGAGCACGTCGCCTCCAATGGCGCGGAGCTCTACACCCTGCGCCACGAGAAAACGGGCGCGGAGCTGCTGTACTTCGACCGTGCGGACGAAAACCGCACCTTCGCCGTCAGCTTCAGGACCCTGCCGGAGGACGACACGGGCGTGTTCCACATTCTCGAGCACAGCGTCCTGAACGGCTCACGCAAATATCCCGTCAAGGAGCCCTTCGTATCCCTGCTGCAAAGCTCCATGCAGACCTTCCTGAACGCCATGACCTTCAGCGACAAGACGGTCTACCCTGTCTCCAGCCGCAGCGAGCAGGATCTTTTCAACCTGATGAAGGTCTATCTGGACGCGGTGTTCTGCCCGCTGATCTACGAGCGCCCGGAGATCTTTCTGCAGGAGGGCTGGCACTACGAATTTGACACCCCGGACGCGCTACCCTACTATAACGGCGTCGTCTACAACGAGATGAAGGGTGCCTATGCCGACGTTGACCGCATCATTGCGGACGAAACCGGCCGTCTGCTCTTCCCGGACACCTCCTACGGTTATTCCAGCGGCGGCCGGCCCGAGCATATTCCGGAGCTGACCTATGAAAAATTCTTGGAAACGCACCGCCGCTTCTACCATCCCTCCAACGCAAAATTCGTGCTGGACGGCCACATGGACATTGACGCGGTGCTGGCTTACATAGACGGCGAATACCTGTCGAAATACGACTACCGCGCGCCGGACTTTGACTTCGTGCCGCAGAAGCCCGTGACCGCCGAGCGCACCGTCTGCTACGAGGCGCAGGAGGGCGAGGAGGAGCTGGCACACATGGCCATCTCGAAAATCCTCTGCACGCACGACGACGTGGAAAAGCTCTACGCCGCCAGGATTCTGGCCGACTACCTGACCGGCTCCAACGAAGCGCCGCTGAAGCGCGCATTTCTGGAAGAGGGGCTGGCGCAGGACGTGTCGGTCGAGGTGAACGACGGCGTTTTTCAGCCCACGGTCGCCTTTCTCGCCCGCAACACCGCGAAGGAGCGGTTCGCCGAGATCAGAGCCTTCCTGCCGGAGGCCGTGCGCGCCATCCTCACCGAGGGGCTGAATCGCGAGGCGCTGCTGGCCAGTCTGGAGCGCTTTGCCTTCTCCTGCCGGGAAATTCATGAGCCCTATGGCGTAGAGCTGACGACAAACGTGCTCGACGGCTGGCTGTACGGCGACGATCCCCTGACGCACATCGACAACGGAAAAATCTTTGACGCGCTGCGCGCCAAAGTGAACACCGCGTACTTTGCAGACCTGCTCACGGAGCTCTTTGCCGATCCCGCCGACAAATGCTACCTGTATGTGCTGCCCTCTCTGAGCAAGGGGCAGGACGATGCCGCAAGAGAGGCAGGGCGTCTGGCGGCCGCCGCTTCCGGCTGGAGCGAGGCCGAGCGCAGCCGCATCTACGCGGGCTTTGAAAAAATGCAGCAGTGGCAGCAGAGTCAGGACACCGAGGAAGCCCTCGCCACCCTGCCGCACCTGAATCTGGCGGATGTGCCGGAGGAAATCCGGCCGCTGGAGACCGAGCCGTGCAGCCTTGCCGGGACGCAGGCGCTGAACATCGCCGCGAATACCAACGGCATCGTCTACCTGAATCTGTACTTTGACGTTTCCGACCTCTCCTGCGAGGACTTACAGCTTCTGAGCCTGCTTGCCGCCTGCATCGGCGAGCTGCGCACGGAGCACTTCCCCGCCGACGTGCTGCAAACGAAGCTCAAGGCCGCCATGGGCAGCTTCGGCGCGCGGCTGGAGCTCGTCGCCCCGCGCGGCGACCTGAACCGCTGCAAGCCCTATCTGGCGGTGTCTGCCGCGATGCTCCGGGAAAATGTCCCCGCGGCGGCAGCGCTTTTGCAGGAGCTGCTCACAAACGGCCGCTACGACGAAACCGACCGCATCTACGAAACCGTCCAGCAGAACGACTACTTCTTAAAGCAGTCGCTGATCGGAAACGGACACATTTTTGCCATCACCAAGGCGCTGTCGGCCTTCTCTGCCGAGGGGGCTTACAAGGAGCTGCTGGAGGGCGAGCACTTCGTCCGCTGGTTCGGCACGCTTGCCGCCGGCTTTGAAGAAAACGCCGCCTCCTACGGCGAGCGCCTGCAAGCGCTGGCCGGTACCGTCTTTGTCCGCAGCCGCCTGTTCGCAGGCTTCGGCGGCAGTCCGGATCCTGCCGCGCTGGAGGCGCTGGTCGCCTCCCTGCCGGAGGGCGGCATCGGTGCGCCCGCCGCCCGTCCCATTCTTGCGGTGGACGACGGCACCGTCACCATCCCCGGCGACGTGGGCTACTGCGCACTGGGTCACAACCTCTATGCGCTGGGCGGCGAATTCTCCGGTGCCTGCGCGGTGCTGTCGTCCCTGATGACCTTCGGGTATCTGTGGAACATGGTCCGCGTGCAGGGCGGCGCCTACGGCACGGGGATGAACGTCCGCGCAAACGGCGACATCTTCTGCTATTCCTACCGCGACCCGAACCTGAAAGCCACGCAGGCCGCCTACGGCGGCATGGCGGATTTCCTGGAGGACTTCCTCGCGCAGGGGATGCCGCTGGACGACATCATCATCGGCACGGTGAACACCACCGATCCGCTGCTCGACCCCGCCGGTGTCTGCGATCTGGCGTGCATCCGCCGTCTCAAGGGCACCACGCCCGAGATGATCGCGCAGCTCCGCCGCGAAATTCTGCACTGCACCGCAGAGGAGCTGCAAAAGCTGTCGGGCATGCTCAGAGCCTTTGCCGCAAACGGACGCTTCTGCGCCGTGGGCAATGCCGAGGCCGTCGCTTTTGTAAAAAACTGATTTTTTTCTGTCCCGCCGGTTCAACAGAGCCGGCGGGACGTTTTTCGTGTTTTCGGTTGCATTATTTCCTGCAAAGTGCTATGATGAAAGCAGTTTTATCAACCGGAGGAGTATGGTCTATGCAAATCGTCATCATCGGCGCGGGAAAGATCGGCGTCACGCTGACGGAGCAGCTTGCCCGCGAGGGTCACAACATCACCGTGATCGACAGCCGCCCGGAGGCGTTGACTGACATCGGCAACCGCCTGGACATCATGACCGTCGAGGGCAACGGCATCAGCATTGAAACGCAGACCGAGGCCGGCGTCCCGCAGGCCGATCTGGTCATCGCCGTCATGTCCACGGACGAACAGAATCTTCTCTCTTGCCTGATCGCCAAGAAGCTCGGCGTGGGCAACACCATCGCGCGCGTGCGCAACCCGGAATACACCTCCGCCCTCCAGCTGGTCAAGGAGGACCTCGGCCTGAGTATGGCGCTCAACCCGGAGCAGGCCAGCGCATCGGAGATCGCGCGCATCCTGCGCACGCCTTCTGCCATCAAGATCGACACCTTTTCCGGCGGCCGCGTAGAGCTTTACAAGGTGGACATTCCCCGCTCCTCTCCGCTCGACGGCCTGCGGCTGGCCGACCTCGGCCGCGTATACGCGGGCGTTCTGATCTGCGTGGTCGAGCGCGGCGCGCACGAGGTACATATCCCCGACGGCAGCTTCGTCCTGCAGGCGGGCGACCGCATCAGCTTCATTGCCAAGCCGAAGATGGCCGCAAAATTCTTCCACAAAATCGGCATCCCCTCCGACCCGGTCAAGCGTGTGCTGCTGATCGGCGGCGGCAGGATCACCTATTACCTTGCAAAGCAGATGCTCGATTTCGGCGCAAGCGTCAAGATTATCGAGTCCAAGCGCGCCGTCTGCGATGAGCTGGCCGACCGTCTGCCGGAGGCAACGGTCATCCACGGCGACGGCACCAACGAGCAGCTCCTGCGCGAGGAGGGCATCGCCAAAATGGACGCCATCGCCACGCTGACCGGCATCGACGAGGAAAACGTGCTGATGAGTCTTTACGCCCGCAGCGTGTCAAGGGCAAAAATCGTCACCAAAATCAACCGCCCGACCTTCTCCCACATCGTCAAGTCCATGGACTTGGGCAGTGTGTTTCATCCGCGCTACATTGCCGCCGACCACATCGTGCGCTATGTCCGCGCCATGCAGAACTCCCTCGGCTCCAACGTGGAAACGCTCTATAAGATCGTCGGCAACAAGGCCGAGGCGCTGGAATTCCGCGCCACGGAGAAGTCCGCGGTCTGCGGCGTGCCGCTGATGGAGCTGTCCACCCTTCCCGATCTTCTGATCGGCGCGATCAACCGCGGCGGCAAGATCCTCACCCCCGGCGGCCGCGACACCATCGAGCCGGGCGACACCGTGATCGTCGTCACGACCGCAACGGGTCTGGACGATCTGGACGACATTCTGGATAAGCGGAGCGTGAAAGCATGAACCGCCGGATGATCCTGTCCCTGCTGGGAGATATTCTGCTCATCATCGGCGGCGCGCTGCTGCTGCCGCTGATCGTCGGGCTGGTGCGCGGTGAGCGCGCCGCGCTTTCCATCGTGTATACCATTGCCATCTGCGCCGCGCTGGGCTTCCCCCTGCGCCTGCTGCGCCCGAAAACCGACCGCACCCTGCACGCCAAGGACGGCTTCGTCATGGTCGCGCTGTCGTGGATCGTCATTTCCCTCGTGGGCGCGCTGCCCTTCTTCCTGAGCGGCGAGATCCCGTCCTATCTAGATGCGGTGTTTGAAGCGGTCTCCGGCTTCACCACGACCGGCTCCAGCATCCTCGGCACGCCCGGCCACATGGTCGAGGATCTCTCCGGCTGCCTGCTGTTCTGGCGCAGCTTCACCCACTGGCTTGGCGGCATGGGCGTGCTGGTGTTCATGCTGGCCATCGTCCCCATGTCCGGCGAGAGCATCTACCTGCTGCGCGCCGAATCCCCCGGCCCCTCGGTGAGCAAGATGGTGCCGAAGATGCGCACGTCCTCGCTCATCCTCTATGCCATCTATTTCGGCATGACCATCCTGCAAATTCTTCTCTTCCGGCTGGGCGTGCTGTGCGGCTGGGGCGAGATGCCATGGCTGGATACCTTCTGCATCACCTTCGGCAGCGCCGGCACGGGCGGTTTCTCCGTCCTGAACGACGGCTGCGCGAGCTATTCGCCCTATATCCAGACGGTCACGACGATCTTCATGGCGCTGTTCGGCGTGAATTTCTCGGTCTATTTCTTCCTGCTCTGCCGCAAATTCAAGCTGGCGTGGAACAATTCCGAGGTGCGCTGGTACTTTATCATCATCCTGCTGGCCATCGCCCTGATCACCGGCAATCTGATCCTTACCGGCGGCTACTTCAGAACGGTGCGCGAGGCCGTACACCATGTCGCTTTTTCCGTCAGCTCCGTCATCACGACCACGGGCTACGGCACGGTGGATTTCGCCCTATGGCCGGACTTCTCGCGGGTCATTCTGGGGATCCTGATGATCATCGGCGCCTGCGCCGGCTCAACGGGCGGCGGCATCAAAGTCAGCCGTCTGCTGATCCTGTGCAAAACGGCGCGGATGGAAGTCCGCCACCTGCTGCATCCGCACGCGGTGGAGGCCGTCCGCATGGACGGCAAGCGCGTGAGCAGCGAAGTCGTGCGCGGCACACAGGGCTACCTGATCGTCTATGTGCTGCTGGCGCTTCTCTCCACGCTGCTGATCTCCCTCGACGGAAACGGCATTGAAACCAGCCTTTCGGCGACCCTGACCAGTCTGAACAACATCGGCCCCGGCTTGAGCCAACTGATCGGACCATGCGGGAGCTTCGGGACGCTTTCCGTTCTGTCCAAGCTCGTCATGATCTTCAATATGCTCTGCGGCCGGCTGGAGCTCTTTCCCATGCTCGTGCTGCTCCGCCCGTCCACATGGGTCAAGCATTAAAAACGAATCCCGGCGCCGCCGAAAGGCAGCGCCGGGAAATTTTATTCCTGATTTTGTTTTTTTGTATGATGCTCCAGCCGATTGGAAAAGACATAATAGCGCTGGCCGAAGTAGTTCAGCAGCGAATAGGCAATCGTACCGATGGTCATTTCGCAGTTGCCGCGGATGTTCTCCGCACCGCCGAAGGAAAACAGGCGGGTCATATGCGCCGATTTCAGAAGCAGACGGCTGAGCAGCGGCGCTATGACATAGTAGGACAGCAGATAGCAGACCACGATATCGACAAAGAAGCGCAGCAGCTGCCGCGGCGTGGTCTTGCTTCCGGGAAACAGGATAAACCGGCAGGCCAGATACCAGATCAGGCTGCCCAGTCCGTAGTTGACGATGGGCGCGGTGTGCTTGCTGAAGCCGGCGAGATTATAAAGCAGGAACATGATGCCCGTGCAGAGGACAAAATTCAGAAAGCCGATGAGCAGGTACAGAAACAGGGTCCGATCGACCATCTTTTTCAGCTTTTTCACGTCGAAACATCACCTCTTCCAATCGCATGGAGGTTGATTATAACACGTCCCGGCGAAAAAAGCAAGCCCTCAGCCCTTGTTTGCCAGACGGAACACCCGGTCGGACTGGCCGATCAGGATCACATGGTCGCCCTGCACGAAGCGGTAGTCCGGGCCGACGTTGGGGTCGAGCGCGGTGTCGTGCTTGACCGCGATGATGGTCACCTGATGCTTGCGGCGGACATTCAGCTCGGTCAGCGACTGACCGACCCACGCCGCCGGGACGGGCAGCTCATAGATGGAATACTCCGCCGTCAGCGGGATGTAGTCGAAGATATTGTCGGCGTTGTAGCGCACGGCGAGCTTCTCCGCGATCTCCTTCTCCGGCCAGACGATCTCGTCCGCGCCGATCTTGCGCAGGAGGTCGGCCTGAATTTTCTGCTTGGCCTTGGACACGATCATGTGCGCGCCGTGCTGCTTGAGCAGCGACGTGATGACCAGCGATGCCTGAAAATCCTCGCCGATGGTGACAAAGCAGATGTCGAAATTGTCCACACCCAGCGCCTCGATGATCGACTCATTCGTGCAGTCGCAGATGTTGGAATCGGTAAAGCGGTCGGACAGCGCGGTGATCACGTCGGGGTTCTTGTCCACGATCATGACCTCGTTGCCGAGCGTCTGCAATTTCGCAGCCAGATGGCGGCCCATGTGGCCCATGCCGATAATCAGTACAGATTTCATCTTGATTTCTCCTTAACCGATCAGAATTTTCCCTGCCGGGCGCTCCAGCGGCGGGTCGGAACGCCGCTGGGAAAAGAGCAGGACGAAGGTCAGTCCGCCCAGCCGTCCGGCATACATGAGCAGGATCAGGATCAGGCGGCTCACCGCGCCGAGGTGCGGCGTCACGCCCATGGTCAGACCGACCGTGCCCACGGCCGAACAGACCTCAAACAGAATTTCCTTCAGCGAAAACGGCTCGATGGCGCAGAGCGTCAGCACCGAAACGAAGGTGAGCGACAGATAGATCATCACGACGGAGCTGGCCTGACGCAGCGTCTCGCGGTCGACGGAGAAGCGGAAAGCATTGACGCGCATCCGCCCCTTGGCCGAGGCCAGCGCGCTCAGAAACAGCACCGCGACCGTGGTCGTCTTGATGCCGCCGGCGGTGGAGCCGGGGCTGCCGCCGATGAGCATCAGCACATCGGTCAGGAGATTGCCGGACTCGGAGAGCGCGGACAGATCCACCGTATTGAAGCCCGCGGTGCGCGGCGACACCGACTGGAACAGCGAGGCCAGCACCTTCTGCGGCCAGGTGAGCGAGGCCATGGAGGCATTGCGCTCAAAGAGCAGAAACAGCGCCCATCCCGCAAGGATGAGAATGCCGCTCGTGACCAGCACGAGCTTCGTATGGAGCTGGAACTTGGAAAAGCGGAAGCGGCAGCGCAGCACGTCCCGCCACACCAGAAACCCCAGGCCGCCGATGACGATCAGCAGGCACACGGTCAGGTTGACCACGGGGTCCGTCACGAAGGAGGTCAGTGAGGAGTAAGGCTCGCGCATCCCCATGAGGTCGAAGCCGGCGTTGCAGAAGGCCGAGATCGCGTGGAAAACCGAGGCGTAAAGCCCGCGCCCCCAGCCGAAGGCCGGGACGAAGCGCGTCGCCAGCAGCGCCGCGCCCGTCAGCTCAAAGACGAAGGTGAAGGGGACGATGCGGCGGATCAGGCCGCCCACGCCGTTGAGGGTCGTGTTGCCGGCCGACTGCATCAGAACCTTCCGGTCGTACAGGCTCAGCCGCTTGCCCACGGCG
>CAKUMR010000011.1 GCA_934667865.1 uncultured Oscillospiraceae bacterium
GCTGTAAGCAGGGATTCCCCGCAGACAAAGTCTGCGGGGAACTCTATGTTTTCTTATTCGGACTCCGCTTTAGCTCCTCGCTTTTTGCTGTAGAAAGTGGTTGCTTTTTACCCGAACAGCAGTCCCATGCCCAGCCCCGCAGCGCCGCAGAGCGCCATGACCAGAATCGGGTTCCATTGGAAGCGCCGCAGGACGACAAAGGCCGCAGCGCAGAGGGCAAGCCCCGTCCAACTCACGTTGGCCAGCGCAATCCCCGCGCCGCCAAAGGCGACCTGAAGCAGGATGGACAGCCCGGCGGAGGCGATGAGCGCGACCACGACCGGCCGGAGGCTGCCGAGAATGCTCTGCATCATGGAAACGGTCTTGTAGCGGTAGTAGAGATAGGCCAGCAGGGAAACGATCAGGCAGGAGGGGAGAATACAGCTCAGCGTTGCGATGGCCGCGCCCGCCACGCCGCCGATGCGCGTGCCGACGAAGGTGGCGGAATTGACGGCGATCGGGCCGGGCGTCATTTCGGCGATGGTGATCAGATCGGTAAATTCTCCCATCGTGAGCCAGCCGTAGCGCTCGACGACCTGACTCTGGATGACGGGCATGGCGGCATAGCCGCCGCCGATGCTGAACATTCCTACCTGTAAAAAGCTCCAGAAGAGCTGTAACATCTGCGTAACTGTCATTTTTTTGCCCCCTTCCGGTGCTTCCAGAGCTCCATGCCGACGCCAATCAGCGCGGCGGCGAGCAGGAGATAGACCACGTTGATCTTGAGAAAGAAGCCGGCGGCAAAGGCGGCGACCATGACGCAGATATGCACCACGGAGCGTTCCTTGAGGACGTTATGGCCGAGAGAGCAGACGACATCCGCAATGACTGCGGCGACGCCCGCCTGCATCCCGCGCAGAGTCAGGGCGACATAGCGGTTTTCCGCAAAGGCTGCGTAGAAGAAGGACACCACGGTGAGGATGACCATGGGCGGCAGGATCGTCCCGATCACGGCGACCAGCATCCCGGCAAAGCCCGCCACGCGCCAGCCGACGAGAATTGCGGCATTGACTGCGATCGCACCGGGCGAGGACTGCGCCAGCGCCGCCAGGTCGAGCATTTCCTGTTCGTCTATCCAGTGCAGCTCGTCGACGAATTTGCGTTTCATAAAGGTCACGATCACGAAGCCACCGCCGAAGGTAAAGGCGCTGATGTACAGCGTCGACCAGAGCAGCTTCAAAAGCGTCTTCCATTTGGGAAGACCCGTCTGCGCCTGTTGCATTTTTCTCACGCTCCCAACTTTTATCTTTAGTTTACCACTTGCAGGACAATTCGCAAAATGCTATTATTATATAAAAACAATGCCTGTTTAGGCATGGGAGGGATTCTATGACACTCCGGCATCTCCGGGTGTTTCTCGCCGTCTATCAGACGCAGAATGTCACACGTGCGGCGGAGCGGCTGCACATGACCCAGCCGACGGTCACGCGCGCGGTGCAGGAGCTGGAACGCTACTACGGTGTGCGCCTGTTCGAGCGCATCAACCGGCGGCTGTATATCACCCAGAGCGGGCGGCAGCTCTACGCCCGCGCCGTGCACATCGTCGGCTCCTTTGACCAGATGGAAAAGGAGCTGAAAAACTGGGACGAGTTCGGCCTGCTGCGCATCGGCGCAACGCCGACGCTGGCCAGCGTCCTGCTGCCAAAGACGCTGATGACCTTTGAAAAAAAGCACCCGAAGCTGCGCGTGCGGTGCAGCGTGGAAAACGGCACGCATTTGCAAGAGGCGCTTGCGGATGACCGGCTGGACTTTGCCCTGATCGAGGGTGAGGTCACGGCGGAGCATCTGCATGCGGAGCCATTTTCCGAGGACAGGCTCATCCTGCTGCTGCCGCCGGACGACCCACGCCGGGACGCGCCCGCGCTGACGCTGCGGGAGCTTGCGGAGTCGCCGCTTCTCCTGCGCGAGAAGGGGAGCATGGGCCGCTCCTTCCTCGACCGCGTCTTTGCGGCGCACGATCTGCCGCTGGAGCCTTTAATGGAGAGCATCAGCACCCATGCGATCATTCAGGCCGTCCATGCCGGGCTTGGCATCTCCTTTCTGCCGCAGCGGCTCATCCGGCACAGCGTGGAGTCCGGCTTCGTCGCTACGCGCGACGTGGACGACGAGCCCTTTGTTCGCCGGAACTTCGCGGTCTGGCACGAGGACAAATTCCTCACCCGCTCTGCGCGGGAGCTGCTGGAGGATTTCCGCAGGTACAGCGCGGCGCTCTGCGGGGACGCAGGAAAATAACAAACCGGAAGGCATTGACCTTCCGGTTTGTTGTCTTTGCATCTTACACTCTGTGGTCGGACATCGTCTTGCGGATCCAGACGGCGGCCGCCTGACTGACGGCTTCCACGGCATCTTCAAAGACGCCTTCGTTGTACTGCGCCTTCTCCAGATTGCCGAGGGTGGCCTTGAGCGTATCCAGATAGCTGTGCAGGATAACCGTGCCGACATTGACCTTGTTGATACCGTTGCGGATGGCATCGCGGACAGCATCCTCGGGAATGCCCGTGCCGCCGTGCAGCACCAGCTTGGTATCAATGGCTTCGTTGATTGCCGCCAAACGCTGGATGTTCAGCTTCGGTTCCTGCGTGTAGAAGCCGTGCGCGTTGCCGATGCCGACGGCCAGCGCGTCGACGTCCGTTTCCTTGACGAAGGTGACGGCATCCTCCACGCGGGTGAGGAATTCCTCACCTTCCTTGAAGGCGATGCCCTGCCAGCAGGTGCCGCGGATCTTGCCGATTTCGCCCTCGACGAAAACACCCTTCTCATGCGCGTAGCGGACGACGGTTTTTGTCAGACGGATGTTTTCCTCCATCGTTTCGAGAGAGCCGTCGATCATCACGGAGCCGTAGCCTGCGTCAATCGCCTGAAAGCACATCGCGGGAGAGGTGCTGTGATCCAGATGATGAACAATGGGGACGCTCGCATATTCGGCGGCAGCCTTGCCGATGCCGCTGAGGTAGCCGACGCCGACATTCTTCACGACCGGCGGCACCTGCTGCAAAATGATCGGAGCGCGCTCGCGCTCTGCGGCGCGGATGATGCCGAGTGCAGTCCAGAGGTCGGCGTAGTTGAAGGATACGACGGCAAAATGCTCTTCATCTGCCCATTCAAGCAGACTCTTCATGGTGATGTTCATTGCGATTTTCCTTTCTGATGTTGTTGAGAATAGATGTCCAGTTCTTCCAGCGTGCAGGGCGGGGCGGCGGCGCCGAGCACCTCGGCGGCGCGAGCGCCGGCGGCGTTCGCGGCTGTGACGCAGGAGAGAATCTCATGACCGGAGGTCAGTGCGGCGAGAAATGCGCCGGCAAAATTGTCGCCGCAGCCGGTGAAATCGACCGGGCGGATACGCAGTCCGTCCAGATGGCCGCGCGCGGTTTCGGTATCGTAATAGCAGCCCTCACCGCCCAACTTGATCACGACGTTTTTCGCGCCGAGTCTGCGGAAAATCTCCGCGGCGGCGGCGGGGTCATTTTCGCCAGTGAGCTGCCGGGCCTCGCCCATGCTGGGCAAAAAGTAGTCCAGATGCGCAAGATAGGGAGCGATCTGTGAGAGCGCTGCGTCCGACGGGGGCGTGGTCGTGTCCGCAGCGGTCAGCGCGCCGCAGGCACGCGCCCGGCGCAGAACGTCTGCCGTGAAGGCACCGCAGCCGAACAGGCTGTTGACGCACACGAGCTTTGCCTGCCGCAGAAGCTCATCCGGAACATCTGCGTCGCAGAAGGCGGCGTTTGCGCCGAGAGAGGCGACATAGGAGGCTTCGTTGTCCGCCTGAATCAGGTTTACAACGGTTCCTGTGCCGCGCTGCAGGTCGGTGACAAGCGCGTGCGTGTCTACGCCGAGCGCTTGCAGCGTCTGCGTCAGGACTCTGCCCTGCAAGTCATTTCCAATTCTGCCGCAGATGGCCGCGCTGCCGCCGAACTTCTGAAAAGCGGCGGCGCAGTTGACCGCGTCGCCGCCTGTCCCGAGAGCAATGCGCGGGACGTAGGACTGCTTTCGGCTGCACATCTCTGCGGCGAAGCCCGCCACAGAGATGTCAAAGTTCAGCATACCGAGGAACAGTGCGTCGAAGCGCCGCTCCATATTATCGAATCTGCTGCTGGCCGCTGGCCGCGTAGATTTCGTACCATTCGTAGTGCTCAAGCTTGAGCTCGGTTGCGCGGATCGCGCAGTCCAGACGCGCCAGCTTGCTGCTACCGTTGAGGGGCATTGCACCGACGGGATGATACATGATCCATGCGTAAACCACGGTCGCTACGTCCGTATTGTGACGTTCCGCGATTTTTTCCAGAACAGCGCGTGCCTTGACGCAGGCTTCGTCGTCCGAGGTAAAGAGGCGACCACCGGCGAGGGGGGACCAGATCATCGGGTGAATCTTTTTCACGGTCAGAAGATCCATCATGCCGGAATTGAAATGCTCAAAGCAGACGGGGTTCCACTCGATCTGGTTGGTGACGAGCTCGCCGTCCATGGCTTCATTCAGGGCATTGAACTTGAAGGGGTCAAAGTTGGAAACACCGACTTCGCGCACCAGGCCGTCCTTCTTGAGCTGCTTGAGGGCGCGGGCAGTTTCCCACACGTCCAGGCAGGGATCCTCACGGTGGATAAGGTAGAGATCAAGGTGGTCGGTGCCGAGGCGTTCCAGACTCTCGCGGCAGGAGCGCATGACGCGGTCATAAGAGGTGTTGTAGTAGCCGAAGCCGTTTTCCTTGAAGATGCCGGTCTTGGAAACCAGCTCGATACGGCTGCGGATGGTGGGGTCGGCCTTGAAGGCGCGGCCCATCAGAGTTTCGCAGAGAGTATCGGCATAGATCTCGGCGGTGTCGAAGCTGGTCACGCCGCGGTCGATGCACTCGTTCATAAATGCTGCCAGCTCTTTGTCGGACATATTCCAGCCGTCCAGACGCCAGAAGCCCTGCACGACCTGAGAAAGACTGAGCTGCTTGCTGAGTTCAACTTTTTTCACAATGGTTCCTCCTGTCAGATGATGGATAGAATTACGCATTCTTGCGCATGTCGAGAGCGACGGCGCTGCAGATGATGAGGCCCTTGATGATGAGCTGCCAGTTGGGGTTCATGCCGATGAAGGTCAGACCGTAGCTGATGATCGTGAAGATGATGACGCCGATCACAGCGCCGGAGACCTTGCCGATGCCGCCGGAAAGTGATACACCGCCCACAACGCAGGAGGAGATGGCATCGAATTCATAGGCGTTGCCGTAGGCGCTGTTTGCGCCGCCGGTTCTTGCGACTTCCAGAATACCTGCAAAGCCGACAAGAATACTCTCAATGACAAAGGCGGAGATGATGATGAAGGCCACGTTGACGCCGGAGACCTTGGCTGCGTCCTTGTTGCCGCCGACGACGTACAGGTGCTTGCCGTAGACGGTGCGGTTGAGGACGAACCAGACGATGATCGCCACGACGATCGCGATGTACACCAGCAGGCTGATGCCGAAGATCTTGGTGCTGCTGAGCATGGTCAGGCTTTCCTTGATGCCGCCGATCGGCTGGGAGCGGTTCGGCTCCTGCGCGAAGTACAGGCAGTTGATGCCGTAGACGATGGTGGACATACCGAAGGTCGCGATGAAGGGCGCCATGCGGAGCTTCGCGATCATGAAGCCGTTCAGGAAGCCGATAACGGCGACGACGGCCAGCGCGATGAGAATGGGGACGATGACGGGGAGATCGGGAAGATTCGGATAGAAGCGGCTTGCGTAGGTCATGGTCTGCGTCATGGACGCGACGATGACGGCTGCAAGACCGACCTGACGGCCGCCGGCAAGGTCCGTGCCGCCGAGGAGCAGCGGGAACATCAGGCCCAGCGCGCAGATCAGCTTGATGGAGGACTGCGTGAAGATGTCCTTGAGGACGCGCCACTGCAGGAACGACGGCTCAATGATAATGATGGCCGTGATCATCAGCAGAAGCACGAGCACCAGCGCTTTGTCCAGCAGAAGCTTTTTGAAATTTTTCTGTTTCAATGATGTCATTCTGTCTTTCCTGCCTTTACCGTTTTTGGTGAGAATTTGGTTGCGAGCTGCATCACGTTGACCTGCGTTGCCTCGTCATGGTCAAGGATACCGGTCATCCGGCCCTCGCACATGACCAGAACGCGGTCGGACATACCGAGAAGCTCCGGCATTTCGGAGGACACCATGATGATGGCGTTGCCTTCCTCGGCAAGCTCGCGCATGATCTTGTAGATTTCGTATTTGGCGCCGACATCAACACCGCGAGTCGGCTCGTCGAGAATCAGAACGTTTGCCTGCGCCAGCAGCCACCGGCCGACAAGGACCTTCTGCTGGTTGCCGCCGGACAGATACTTGATCTGCACCTGATTGCTTGCCGCGCGGACGTCGAGCTTCTTGGAAACCTCGTTCACGGGCGCTTCCAGCTTCTTCGGGCGGATGATGTGGAGCTTGTTTTTTACATAGCGCTTGTAGGCCGACACAAGGGTGTTGTCCTTGACGGAAAGCATCGGAATGATACCCGTCACGCGGCGCTCCTCGGTCAGCAGGCCGAAGCCGTTGGCAATGGCCTCTCTGGGGGTGCGGTTGCGCACGACCTTGCCGTGCATGGTGATCGTGCCGGACGCGGTTTTGCGCAGGCCGAAGATGGATTCGACCAGCTCGGTTCTCTGCGCACCGACCAGACCGCCAAGGCCGAGGATCTCGCCCTTGTGCAGGTCAAAGCTGATGTCCTTGAAGGAACGATCGTTCTCACTGGTGAGGTGCTCGACCTTCAGAACGACTTCGTCGCTGACCTTATTGGTCTGCGGCGGGAAACGCTCCTGCATATCTCTGCCGACCATCAGAGCGATGAGCTTTTCGATGGTCATATCCTCGATGGGACTGCTGGTGATGTACTTGCCGTCGCGGAGGACGGTGATCTCGTCCGCAATCTCGAAAATTTCTTCCAGCTTGTGCGAGATATATATAATAGAGCGGCCTTCCGCCTTGAGTTTCCGAATAATATTGAACAGGTGCTCCGTTTCCGCGACGGTCAGAGAGGAGGTCGGCTCGTCCATGATGACGACGCGCGCGTTGTAAGAAACCGCCTTTGCGATCTCCAATGCCTGGAGCTGGGAAACGGACAAATCCTTGGCCAGCGTCTTGGGAGAGATCTGGAAGCCGAGGCCCTGAATCAGTTCTTCTGTTTTCTTGTACATCTGGGCTTCGTTGACGAAGGGACCCTTCGTTTCGTAGCGTCCGATCCAGATGTTGTCTGTTACACTGCGGTAGGGAACCGGGACAAGTTCCTGATGAATCATTGAGATGCCATGCTTGAGCGCGTCATTGGGGCTGCCGATCCGGACTTCCTCGCCGTCGAGCGAGATCGTACCTTCCTCCGGATGATAGATACCGAAGAGGCACTTCATCAGCGTCGACTTGCCGGCGCCGTTTTCGCCGATCAGCGCATGAACACTGCCGGGGCGGACGCGCAGGCTGACATCATCCAGCGCCTTGACGCCCGGAAATGATTTGCTCACATGGCTGATTTCCAAACGATAATTCTGCAATTTGTACCTCCGTTAACACTGATCTTTGTTTCTTTTAGGGCCATCCGCCGTGTAGGGCTTACACGGCGGATGGCTTGCGGGGGGAGGATGGGGAAAACGAAAATGAATTTTTTAATTAGCCGACGGAGAGCATGAGCTCAAGGACGGAATCGAGGTTGGTGGAGTCCACGATGGTGTAGGGGATCCAGATGTAGTTGTCCTCGATGGTGCAGTCAACGCCGACAACTTCCTTGGTGATGGGGGTGCCGTTGACGGCAGCCTTCAGGGTGTTGATGACAGCGATGGACTGGTTGGTGCGGTCGTTCAGAACGGTGCCGAGCAGGGTGCCGTCTTTCATGGCCTGAAGAGCCTCGACGGTAGCGTCAATGCCGACAACGGGCAGGAACTTGTTGGGATCGCCGGAGTTGTAGCCGTTGTTCAGAGCAGCCTGAACAGCGCCCATTGCCATGGAGTCGTTGTTGCACAGAACGCCTTCGATGCCGTCCATGCCGTAAGAGGTGATCCATGCGTTCATCTTGTCCAGAGCCTGACCCTTGTCCCAGTTGGCGACGTCGCTGGCGACGACTTCATATTCGATGCCGTTGGCCTTGAGGGTGTCTTCATAAGCCTGGGTGCGGAGGATGGTGTCGTTGTTGCCGACTTCGCCCTGCAGGAAGATGACCTGGAGCTTGCCGTCGCCGTTCTTGTCGGCGATCTCCTTGTTTTCATTCCAGTAGTTGATCAGAGCCTGAGCGCACATTGCGCCGGATTCGGAAGCCTCAGCGCCGACATACCAGACCTTGTCGTAGCCCTTCATGGTTTCCTCATAGGGCATCATGTTGAAGAAGACAACGGGGACGTTCTCGTCCTTGCACTTGAGCATCAGAGCGTTGGTGCATTCCTGATCGGGAGCGCAGATCGCGACGGCATCGGTGCCCTTGGTCAGCGCGGTTTCGAGCTTGTTCGTGGTCTTGGAAACATCGTTTTCGCCGTCCTGCATATCCAGGGTGATGCCGGTGAGCTTGTCGACTTCGTTCTGCATGATGATACGGAAGCCACTCTGATACTGGTCGTCGAAGGCACGCCAGATCACGGTTGCGCTGATGTCTTTGTTGGTATCGGGAGTGCTGGGGTCGTCGTTGCTTTTGCACGCAGCAAAGGGAAGGACAAGAATGAGAGCAAGTGCAAGCGCGATGATCTTTTTCATTGTGAATTCTCCTTTTTCTTTGTGTAAGTGATGATTGTAGAGTATATAAAACTGTCAGGCAGCCTTATATCGGATTATCTGCGGAAGCTGAAGTCCATCATCTTGCCCTTGATGAATTCCTTCATTGCGTCCTTGACCTTCGGGTAGATCGCGGTGTTGTACTTGAAGCCTTCCTGCGTGGAGAGGTTCGTGTAGGTCTTGATCATGGTGGTCAGAACGTCGGTAGCGACGTTGATCTTGCGGATACCGTTGCGGATGGAGTCCTGAACCTGCTCGACCGGAGTGCCGGAGCCGCCGTGCAGAACCAGAGGAACCTTGACGACTTCATGGATCTTCTTCAGACGCTCGATGTTCAGGTGCGGAGCGGCGACATAAGCGCCGTGCTGGGTGCCGATGCTGACGGCCAGGCAGTCAACGCCGGTTCTCTCTGCGAATTCCGCGGCCTCGTCGGGGTCGGTCTGTGCGCCTTCCGGGCCCTTGACGATGAGGTTGCCCTCTTCGCCGATCAGCTTGCCGAGCTCACCTTCGACGGTGATGCCCAGAGGATGTGCATACTCAACGACCTTGCGGGTCAGAGCGATGTTCTCTTCAAAGGGGAGGGAGGAGCCGTCGATCATGACGGAGGAATAGCCGGCGTTGATGGCCTGCACACATTCCTCGTAGGTGCGGCAGTGATCCAGATGCAGGGCGATGGGAACGGTGGTGTTGGCAGCGGCACGCTTGACCGTCTCGACGGTTCCTGCGAAGCCGCCCATCAGGTCGCAGCAGTCGGTGCCGGTGATGAAGATCACGGGCGTATTCAGCTCGGAGCCTGCTTCGATCGCTGCGAGTGCGGAGTCATAAGAAACCGTAACAAACGCGCCGTAGGCAATGCCTTTTTCTTCTGCAAGTTCAAGCAGGGGTTTCATGGGTGCAAAGTTCATCGTTTTTTTCTCCTTTACAAATATAAATATTTATTTTCTGCTCTGATAGAGCCGGAGTGCTTCGTCAAAGCAGGGAACACCGGCGGTACCGCCGATTGCTTCTATATTTTTGGCTGCGACGACGCTCGCGAGGCCGGCTGCATCGAAGATGTTCCAGCCGCGGCCGACGGCGCAGATCAGACCGGCCATGAAGGAATCGCCCGCGCCCGTGGTGTCGACCACGTGAACGCCCTCCATCGGAGGAAGGATCTCTTCGCGTTCGAAGTCCGTCACATAGCAGCCCTTGCCGCCGAGCTTGATGCCGAAGGCCTTCATCCCGAAGGGACGGAAGGCTTCCGCGATCTCGTGCGGGTCTTCCTTGCCGGTCAGGCGGTTGGCCTCGTAAAAGCTGGGGAAGTAGATGTCCGTGACCTCCAGCGCGCCGGAGAGCTTTTCCAGCCAGTTGTCTACATGGATCGTTTCGTCGATGGCGGCATCCATTGCGGTGAGCTTGCCGAGCGCCTTGGCTCTGCGGAACAGCCGCTCCAGACCGCCGTCGTTCATATAAGGTAAAGCCATGACGCTTCCGAAATAGACAATGTCCGCTTCCTTTAGCATCTCGTCCGTCACATCCGCGTCCGTGACCTTGGAGAAGATCGCCTTGTCCGTCAGGAAGTGACGCTCGCCATCCGTGCCGATCAGCGCGTAGGTCGTCGACGTGGCGCAGGTCTCGTCATTTTTCAGGCCTTCAATATGTACGCCCGCTTTCCGGCACTGGGAACGGATGAAGCCGCCCGCAGCGTCGTCTGCGACTCTGCCGGAGAGGGAAACGTCCGTGCCGAGCTTGGCGAGCGCCATCGCGAAGTTCAGCGCGTCGCCGCCGCAGGCCATGATGGGCTTTTGAATCGTGATACTGTCGAGCTCCATGACGTTGGCGGGTACCGGGGAGATCAGAACGTCACAGACCGTCATTCCAACACTGAGTACTTTCACAACACACCTCATGTTATCTATGTATGTTCGTTTGTTCAATTGTACGTACCAACATACTTTTTATACCATCCTGTTTTCACGATGTCAAGAGTTTTGCGACAATAACTTCTTTTTCGGCAGCTTTGCACAAATTACAACAACATTTTTTGTGCAAAAAGTTGTGCCAAAAAATAGGAACAATAGAACAAAGCCTCTTGATTATGTACGGATGATGTGATATTGTATATAAGAAAACGAATGTAAACCGTACAAAGATATTGGAGAAAAAGGATTATGGAGAAAAACACGTTAGACCATTCAACGCCCGTCCCGCTTTATTTTCAGCTCAAGTCGATGCTGTTGCGTGATATCCAGAAGGGCGTCTACCCGATCGGGAAGCAGATCCCGACGGAGCTGGAGCTGCAGGCTACCTTCGGTGTCAGCCGGGCAACCATCCGCCATGCGCTCAACGAGCTGGTCAACGAGGGCTGGCTGGAGCGCAAGGCCAGCAAGGGAACCTTCGTCTCCCAGCCGAAAAAGACAAAGAACGTCTTCCGTTCCTTTGAGCCCTTTTATCAGCGCGTCGAGGCGACCGGCCAGCGCCACCGCAATGAGGTGCTGGAGATGGCTGTGATTGAGGCCGACGAGATGCTTGCCGAAGCGATGAAGCTCCGCCCGGGCGAGAAGATCGTGACCATGTTCCGCCGCCGCTACATTGAGGATGACGCTGTTGTGACCATCCGCAATTTCCTGCCGTATTCTGTCTGTGGCTTCATTCTCGGTCACGATTTCCGTGAGGAATCTCTGTATGAGGTTCTGATGCAGAATCCGCTTTCCAAAATCGTCAAGACCCACTCCATCGTGTCCGCGCAGCGCTCCACGCCGGAGGATCTGAAGCTGCTGGGTATCAAGAAGGACACGCCGATACTGGTGTTCAGCAATACGGCGGTCACGGAGAACGGGACCGTTGTGGACTATGCCTTCACGCGCTACCGCGGCGACCTCAGCAGCTTTGAGCTGGAGTCCTCCCCGGAATGATACATACGAAAAATGCCCGGAAAGCATCTGCTTTCCGGGCATTGTCTGTTGATTAGTGCGAAAACGCAAGGGAAAGCCTGTCCTTCATGCTTCCTCCGCCCCTTCCGGCGTCTGCGCCGTCCAATACCGGACGCCCCAATGCTCGAAGTCCCATCGCTCCATATAGGCGTTGCACTCGTAGTCGATGTAGTAGAGCGTTCCGCCGCACGGGACAAAGTTGGTGGGATAGTAGTCGATGTTCAGTCCAGCCGGGTACAGAAGGCCGCACATGGCCTGCACCTGTTTGAGCCAGTCGGGCTCCATCCGCCCCGCTTTGAGAAGCTCCGCGACCGTCTGCCCGGCGATATACTCCTTCAAAATACGCTCCTGCGGGACATCCACCGCCAGAAGCCGGGGCATGGGGATGCCGAGCTTGCGCAGTGTTTCATAGTCGCGCAGCTCGGAGTGTAGCTTGTCGCCGAAGGTGTAGTATTCGCAAGGCTCGTGGTGGATCTGTTTCAAGACGTACTGCGCCGCGCCGTCCGTCACGAGATAGGAATAGCCGCCTTTTCCTTTCCCAAGGAGCTTGATTACGGTGTATTCCGCACCGTTTACCGTCAACGTGTCAGGCATTGTCCTGCCTCAGCTGCTTCAGCTTTTCCAGCACGAACGGGCTGTTTGCAGCGATGCGTCCCAGCGTTGTGCAGCCGCCCATCTGCCCACAGTCGGCACAGGTATCCAGTCCCTTTTCCCGGACGCAGTTATGTACGGGGCAGAGCTTATCGCAGAACGGCGTTTTTGCGCCGTCAAGCCGACAGCCGGTGCAGTTGATCATTTCCGGCGTGATCGGCACGCCATTGAGCTTTGTCCAAAGTGCGGCGGTTTTCTCACGCAGAGCGTTGTCGTTTGTAATCGTTGCGATTCTGGCGTCACAGGTTTCGCAGTCCAGCCCGCAGCAGCCGGTAAGAATGTTTGCGTTTTTCATAGTTGCCTCCGTTTTTTCATTTCTCTCGTACCGTGCAGCTGCGTCAATTACGCCCCCGTGACATGGGAAAGCGTCACAACCGAGCAGCCCTTGCTTGCATAGTACGCGAGCATCTCGGGCAGCTTCTTTTTATCGTAGCTCGTGATGCAGTCCGACAGCACATGGACGGTATAGCCGCTTTTCGTCATGTTATAGCAGGTGGATTTGATGCAGGCTGCGGCATCGGCACCGGCGATATAAAACTCGTCAATGCCATTTTCCCTGATGAAAGCCACAAACTCCTCGTTTGTCAGTGCGCTGCTTTTTGACTTCGTGAAGATATGATCAGATACAACGTTCAGCTCCGGGACCAGCTCCGCGCCGCGTGTGCCGGGCTTGAAGGTCCGCGTTCCCGCGGACAGGTTGTTGTGCTGAAAGTAAACGACCCACAGTTCCTTTTGAACTGCCCAGTCGATCGCTTCATTGACCTTTTCGATGATCTCCCTGTAGTTTTTCGTGATGTCATTTTGCAGGTCGATGACGACCAGCGCGCTGTTTTTCATTCTGTGCTCCTCCGTATTTTCATATTGAAACAATAAACGCAGTACAAGCCGGGTTTCTCGGATTGCACTGCGTCTAAGCGTCTGGCATTTTGATCTCTTCTGTTTTTCCGCCCTTGAAACGGATCACGCAGACGTATCTGCACTTCGGACAGAATAGGGGGAAATCCTCCAGCACCGTATGCGGCCGCAGCTGCGTTCTTGTTTTGCCGCCGCATCTGGGACAGCAAAGCCAATCCAATTTCGATCTCAGGGGTTCCTCCATTTGTGACACCTCGCTGTGCTTGGCTTTTCATGCCGTTTCTTCCTGCGCTGCCAGGATCGCGCCCCGATACGCCTGCTCCAACTGAGCATGGATAAGCGCCTCGTCGTATTGCAGCGAATTGTTGGCAATGATGCCTGCATACCCGTGGGCAAACAGAAAAACCGTCAGGAAAACTTTTTTCGTCTGTTCCATGCCGACGCCCAAAGCGCGCTGCATCGCCGAAAGGACAGGGGTAAGCTCCTCCGCATCGATCAGCTCCAGCAGGGTCTTTCCGCTGAAATAATCCGACTGAAAAAGAAAACGGAACAAATGCGGTTCTTCGATCGCAAAGCGGATATAATTCATTCCGATCCCAAGCGCAGCACCCTTCGGCGGCTTTTTCATGTCCATCAGATATTCCGAATGATAGAGGCCTGCCTTTGCATAGAC
>CAKUMR010000012.1 GCA_934667865.1 uncultured Oscillospiraceae bacterium
GGGTCGTGGAGCTTCGAGGGCGTCAACTATGACAAAACGATCGTCTTCGGAGAGAATGGCGAATATATGGAGGCAGTCTACAAAAACGGCGAATTTGCCGACAACGAAAAGGGAACCTATGAGATCGAGGGCAGCAAGCTGTATCTGTATGAGAACGGCAGCAAGGGCGCCTTTACGAAATATGACTATGACGGGCAGAGCCTGCAAAACAACGGTCATTCGATCACGAAGGTGAAGTAAATGAAAAAGTGGACTGCGCTGCTTCTGTGCGCTGTCCTTCTCTGCGGGATGGCCGGCTGCGCGGCAAAGCCTTCATGGAGCGAAACATACGCGATCTCCTGCGTGAACTCCATGAAGTCCGATTGCGGCGCGCCGGCGTCCTTTTCTCTGAACGGTGATGTTCTTGTCTTTTCCATGGAATCCGCAAAGGATATCTGCTATTTCGAGTATTCCGCGCAGAACGGTTATGGCGCTTTCTTGAAGAGTGACGCCATATTCTGCGACGGCCAGTACCTCGGGTCGGAAGCGGAGCTCCGGGAAGAGCTGGACAGGGCCGCGCAGGAGCGGAAGGACATGGATTCTTTGGAGGAAAAGGAAGCCTCTCTGGAAAAGACGATCCTGCTTCTCGGCATACTACAGGAGCTGGATGAAGCGAAGCTCGATCTCAAGCTCTCCGGTGGAAGCTCCGAAAACGTGGAGATCATTCCGGAAAAGCTCGTCCGGAGGGGCATAAAGGGATAAACGGAAAGGAAAGAGGTAAAACGATGGGATTTTTTGATTTGAAGGCCACCTGCGCGATTTGCGGCAAGGAAGTCGGACTGAATCGTTATAAGATCGGCAAAACCACATCCGGAAAGGATATCTGGAAATGTCCTGCCTGCACCAGAAAGGGCGGCCTTTTGCAGATTGACTATGTAACCGGTAAAGCAACTTTCATTGACAACAAGGACACCGAAACCCGGATGAAATGCAATGTCTGCGGCCATATTTACTGCTATACCTTTGAGGATCTGCAGAGAAACAAGCAGCTCGCCCAGAGCGCCGCTGCCGACGGCCTGCTGGGCGTAGGCGAAGCGCTTGGCGGCACCCGGCTCGGTTCTCAGGTCGCTACCGCGAAGGCAGACAGCAAATTGAACCGGATCGTTGATTATACAAAGTGCCCGAATTGTCATTCCTCCGATGTCAGGGCGCTGACGAAAGAGGAATGGGAAGCGGAAAAAGCAAAGCGGGAGCAGAGCGCTTCGACCCCTGCGCCTGCCGTTTCCGCCGCGGATGAGCTCAAGAAGTTCAAGGAACTGCTCGATATGGGCGCTATCACGCAGGAGGAATTCGACGCGAAGAAAAAGCAGCTGCTCGGCCTGTGATCCCCGGCGGGGAAGCGCTCTTTATTGCTGGCACGGGAAGGAGTTCAATATGGAGGAACATAAGACCATCGAGGGGAAAAGCAGATCAAATGTATTATTCAGGATACTGTGTATCCTCGGAATTGCACTTGTCTGTTTCGGCTTGATCTATTGCGGAATTCGCTATGGCACGGGTGAATTCTATCAAAAATATGGACACGGTTATGGACATTGGGTGCCTTATGCCTATGAGGGCTCCGGTTATACATATTTTTCTCTGTTGCTTTGCGCGCTGTGTTTTGAAAATGAGGCGGCGGTTGGTGTGCTGATCTATTTGGGCGGATTGTGCATTCTGGCAGGCTTGTTTGTTCATTTTATGATGAGCAAACGTGCGATAACTGTCACCGATCAACGGGTGATCGGCGCGGACGAACTCAAAAAATATAGGGAGCTTCTTGATTCCGGCGTTATCACGCAGGAGGAATTTGACGCGAAGAAAAAGCAGCTGCTCGGGCTGTGATTCCTATTCACGGAGCGGGGAACGTTGCAGTTGACGCGCAAAATACAGGAAAAGAGGAAAAGAAAAATGAAAAAGCTGATCGCGCTGCTTCTGGCGGCGACAATGTGTTTGGGCTTTGCGGCATGTGCAAAAGAACCCGAATTTGATCCAAAGACGGAATTCGGACTCAAGGTGAACGCAGCCGTTGCGGTGAAATGTACGCTTTCTTACGCTGATGTAAAAACGGCGATGACCAATCTCACCGATATCAGTGTTTCCGGAAACACCTATACAGGAAAAGGCAAGGTAACGATTCGGGATAATTATGGAGATACCTATGTAGCAAAGGTCACGGCGGTATATACATTTGACGAAGAAGCAAAGAGCTTCAGCAAGGTGAGCCTGGAGATTGACACCCCTCGCAAGCAATGACCGTATCGTCAGAATACAGGAAACGAGGAAAGAGAGCATGAAAAAGCTGATCGCGCTGCTTCTGGCGGCGGTGCTGTGCCTGAGCCTTGCGGCTTGCGGCCCGGACCCGCTTGCCGAGGAATATGCTACCGTGGACGAAGTCGTCAATGCGCTTGCCAATCACTTTACCGACCCCAGCAAACAGCATGAAACAGTAAAGGCCAATGATTCTATTTGCAAGTATTTCCACGAAGATCATATTGAGGATGAGATCTGGAAAAAGCTGAAGAGCGTTACCGGCAAGGATGGGAATCCGGTCTTTTCAATGTCTGACATCCATTATCTTTACAACATCTGTAATAATCAGGGAAACGGGTTCAACGATTGGTTTGAATTTATCAATGTTGGCGGTGAGGATGCGGATGTTCCTCTTATCATGTACGGCAGCAGCGGCATGACGACCGAGAAACTGACCAGCTCCATCAAGGGAAAATTCAAGGAGCCGGATTCTGTTTCCATTGATAATGCGTGGGTCTGCTTTGCTCTGCCTGACGGGGCGGAAAGCTCCGCCGGTTTCAAGAAGTATGAAAAGGGATGCAGATATGTTATCCTTGCGGAAGTGGGCGCAAAGAACGGGTTTGGCACCTATACCACTTCTGTCTGCAAGATACAGGGAGATGTAAACTGGTCCGGCTGGACGTTCAGCGTCAAGGAAACCGACCTTTCTTCGAGCCTTCTTACTCGCCCCACCACGCAGATAGAGGGCTACGGTGCATGGAGCAGAATACTGTAAAGAAATCTTAACAAGAGCGGGGCACACGCCCCGCTCTTGTTATTATATATTTGCCCTTCGGTTTATGGCAGTCAGCCATAGGGATGGAACATCTCGCTTGTTCTTCTTTTCCTCTTGGCTGCTCGATCATAAACAAAAATGTACCATTTTCTCGGTGTACCATTTTTGAGGATTTCAGCCGTGTTTTTCGCAGAGGAAAACGGCGATGTACCAACTTTGTACAGTCCGGATCGGAAGGCACAAAAAAAGAGAGGAAGCAGGTTTGTTCCTGCTTCCCCTTAAAAAGGACGGTTTTAAGCTGATTTCTTACTTGAAATATCTTTCAAGCAAACCTTTCAGAGCACGGCCATGCCGGGCTTCATCACGGGCCATTTCATGGACGGTGTCATGGATGGCATCGAGGCCGTTCTTCTTTGCGACCTTGGCCAGCTCGACCTTGCCCGCCGTTGCGCCGAACTCGCAGTCCACGCGCCATGCCAGATTCTTCTTGGTGGAGGCGGTCATGTTGGGCTCCAGCTCGCTGCCCAGCAGCTCGGCGAACTTCGCGGCGTGCTCGGCTTCTTCATATGCAGCCTTTTCCCAGTACAGGCCGATCTCGGGATAGCCCTCGCGGTGCGCGATGCGCGCCATGCACAGGTACATACCGACCTCGGAGCACTCGCCGGTAAAGTTGGCCTTGAGCTGCTCGAGGATGAACTTCTTGTCCTCTTCGGGGACACCGTCGAGCTTGGCGCCGATGCCGAACTCGTGCTCAGCAGCCAGCGTCAGATCGCCCTCAACGACCTTGAACTTCTCGCCGGGAACGCCGCAGACCGGGCACTTGAAGCCCTCGGGGAGCTCGCCTTCATGGATATAACCGCAAACGGGGCAGACATACTTTTTCATTTGAAAATCCTCCAATTTTATTTTTTTTGTTCGTTATTTGTTGCATCCGGCCGGATGCAGGAGTTACAGATTCCGGTAAAGGTCAGGACACATTCGCGCACCGCGCCGCAATGGACCTGAGAGATCAGGTGCTCCGGCGGGTCGATGCCGTCAACATCGATGACCTCGCCGCAGTGCGTGCAGATGAAATGCGCGTGCGGGGTGGTGCAGGCGTCGAAGCGTTCCAGCCCATTGACCACGCCGACGGAGATCAGCCGCCCCTCCTGCTGAAACAGGTTCAGGTTGCGGTAGACCGTGCCGAGGGAGAGATCGGGAATTTCCGGCTTGAGCCGGGAATAGACCCACTCCGCGCTGGGATGCGTCTTGGTGCTGCGGACACATTCGTAAATGGCGTCGCGCTTTTTGCTGTGTTTGCGTGGCGGCATGGGCCTCATCTCCTAAACAATAATAATTATCATTTGCATTATTATAATAGCATGGAGCAGAAGAATTGTCAAGAGGGTAGGCTAACTTTTTTTGAAAAATTTCCGTGCGAAGGAGAATGTCCGGCCGGAACCGTCGGAACTGCACGAAGATTCCGGGCGCAATTGCGTGCCTTGCGGAAATTCGCAGCAAACTGCCCAAATTGCCAGTTGAAATATCCGTCGGAATCGGCTATACTATGAATGAAAAACTGGGGAGGGAGGCCAGAATATGGGAGAAGTGATTGCCGTTATCTCCGGCAAGGGCGGAACGGGAAAGACCACCGTCTGCGCTGCGGTCGCCTCCTGCCTCGCCGCAGAAGGAAAGCGCGTGCTGTGCATCGACGCGGACATCGGCCTGCGGAATCTCGACATCGCGCTGGGTATGGCGGAGCTGCCGGTGCTGGCGTTTACGGAGGTTCTGGAGGGCAATTATGCGCTGGCGGATGCGACGGTGCATCCCGAGCTGCCAAATCTCTTTCTTCTGACAGCACCCAGCCGCGCACTGGGACAGAAGATCGACGAAAAGGCCTTCGCCTGCCTTCTGAAGGAGGCGCGGGAGCAGTTTGACTTCTGCCTGATCGATTCCGCCGCGGGGATCGGCGACGGGTTCCGTCTGGCGACGGAGTCTGCCGACCGCTGCATGATTGTCTGCACGCCCGACCCGGCTTCTCTGCGCGATGCCGCCTGCGCCGCCGACCTTCTGGAGCTGCGCGGACGCGGAGACGTGCGGCTCGTCGTCAACCGTGTCAGCCCGCGGATGTTCTCGCGGATGGAGCTGACGGTGGACGACATCATGGACAACGTCGGCCTGCCGCTTCTGGGCCTTGTCCCGGAGGACCCGAAGGTCGTTCTGGCCGCCGCGCAGGGTGTGGCGCTGATCTTTGCCGCGGAGGACGGCGCGGCCGAGGCCTGCCTGCGGATCTCCCGCCGCCTGCGGGGAGAGTATATTCCACTGATGAAACTCTAATGAGGTGATGATATGAACATAACACTCATGGCGCATGACAAGAAAAAGGAACTGATGGTGCAGTTCTGCACCGCGTATAAGAGCATTCTTGCCAAGCACAATCTGTCGGCGACGGCTACGACCGGCCGTCTGGTCGCGGAGGCGACGGGGCTGCCCGTCACGCTCTTCCTCTCGCACAGCCAGGGCGGCCATCAGCAGGTCAACGCGCGGATCGCCTATAATGAGATCGACATGGTGCTGCTGTTCTCCGACCCCAACGGGATGGACCCGTGGGAGGATCAGCAGATCGTCCAGACCATTCATCTGTGCGACACGCACAATGTCCCCATTGCGACCAACCTCGCCTCTGCGGAAATGCTGATCCTCGGTTTGCAGCGCGGCGACCTCGACTGGCGCGAAATGGTCAAGCCCAAGCGCTCGATCCGCTGAAAGGAGCCCTATGGAAGCACTTGAAATCATTGAAATGATTCGCACGGCGGAGAAAAAGACCCCCGTGCGCGTGACTGTGCAGGAAAAGCTGCCCTGCGAATTCACGGACGCGGAGGTATTCTCCGGCGGCTGCGGCCTGAAAATTCTCTATGGCGACTGGAAGGCGCTTGAGCCCCAGCTCGCAGCGCAGGCGGAGCGCATCTCCGCGCTGCACATTGAAAATTCCGCCTGCAATTCCGCCATTCCCATGCTTGATCTCAAGGGGCTGCACGCCCGGATAGAGCCGGGCGCGATTCTGCGCGACGGCGTGGAGATCGGGGACAATGCCGTCGTGATGATGGGCGCGATCCTGAACATCGGCGCAGTCGTCGGTGAGGGCACGATGATCGACATGGGCGCGGTGCTCGGCGGCCGCGCGACCGTGGGCAAAAACAGCCACATCGGCGCCGGCGCGGTGCTGGCAGGTGTGATCGAGCCGCCCAGCGCGAAGCCCGTGACCGTGGGCGACGGCGTGCTTGTCGGCGCGAACGCAGTGGTGCTGGAGGGCGTGCAGATCGGCGACGGCGCGGTCGTGGCGGCCGGTGCGGTCGTGACGCAGGATGTTCCGGCGAACGCCGTCGTTGCCGGCGCGCCCGCGAAAATTCTGAAATACCGCGACGAAAAGACGAATTCCAAAACGGCCTTTGTGGACGCTCTGCGGGAGCTGTAAAAGGGTAATTGGATAGGATAAATAACGCCCCGGATGTGATTTTCATCACATCCGGGGCGTTGCGCGTTTTCGGTATTTTACGGGATGGCTTCAAAATTCCGGCCGCACCCGTAGGGAACGGCCTTGGCCGTTCCGCGTGCAGACACCCACAATGACGAAAATGTCATCAGTGGCGGTATGCACCAAAGGCCCCCTTGTGTAAAGGGCCGCGAAGCGTCGGCGCGGTAGTGAATGATATGCCGGTGGCATATCAGAGCCGCGCCGTGACCGAGCCGCAGCGAGACCAGTCACCGCGGTGCGGTGACTGGGGGATTGTCAAATTTCTGCCATTTAACGGGCTGTTCCGTCAACCCCTCCGGCGCTGCGCGCCACCTCCCCTTGCACAAGGGAGGCTTTGGGCTGGTCCCACCGGGCAGGCATCCACGATGATGAAACTGCCGGCAGCGGAATGGTCTACCCGCAAGGGGTATGCCGCATCCGTAACGCTCCTTCGTCGCGAACGGCTGCGCGAAAGACCGCACCCTACGTGTTGGTTCTAATTCCGGCTGCACCTGTAGGGAACGGCCTTGACCGTTCCGCGTGCAGGCACTGGCGATGGAACCGCTAGGCCCTTACGGCTCGAACTGGCTGCTGTACAGCGCGGCGTAGAAGCCGCCCTTTTCCAGCAGCTGCTCGTGGCTGCCCCGCTCGATGATATGGCCGTCGCGCATGACGAGGATCTGATCTGCCTCGCGGATGGTCGACAGGCGGTGCGCCACGATGAAGCTCGTGCGGCCGGCGGTCAGCTTGGCGAAGGCCTCCTGAATGAGCATCTCCGTGCGCGTGTCGATGGAGCTGGTGGCCTCGTCGAGGATCAGCATGGGCGGCGGAGAGAGCATCACGCGCGTGATGCACAGAAGCTGGCGCTGTCCCTGCGAAAGACTGCTGTCCTCGCTGATGACGGTGTCATAACCCTGCGGCAGACGCTTGATGAAGCTGTGGCTGTGCGCCGCCTTCGCCGCGGCGATGATTTCCTCGCGGGTGGCGTCTGGCTTGCCCAGCGCGATATTTTCCCAGACGGTCGCGTCGCGGATCCATGTGTCCTGAAGGACCATGCCGTACTGCGCGCGCAGGACGTGCCGCGGCACCGAGCGCACGTCCGTGCCGTCGACGAAGATCGCGCCCCTGTCCACGTCATAAAAGCGCATCAGCAGGTTGATGAGCGTGGTTTTGCCGCAGCCGGTCGGGCCGACGATGGCGACATGCTCGCCGGAGCGGATGCTCAGATTCAGATTTTCGATCAGCGGCTTTTCCGGGACGTAGGAGAAATCGACGGAGTCGAATTCCACCTCGCCGCCGCAGTCGGCCAGCTCGCCCTGCTCGTCCGGCGACTGCGCGGGCGCGTCGATCAGCTCAAAGATGCGCGCGGCGCAGGCAAAGGCGTTTTGCAGCTCCGTGACGACGCCGCTGATCTCATTGAAGGGCTTGGTATACTGGTTGGCATAGGAGAGGAAGCAGGAAAGTCCGCCGACCGTCAGCGCCGCGCCGCCGGTGTGGAAGCAGACCAGCGCGCCGCAGAGTGCAACGATGGCATAGACGATGCTGTTGAGGAAGCGCGTGCAGGGATTGACCAGAGAGGAATAGAACACCGCGTGCAGGGAGCTGTCCTCCAGGCGGCCGTTCAGCTCGTCAAACTGCGCCTCGTTCGCCTTTTCGTGGGAGAAGGCCTTGACGACCTTCTGGTTTTGCAGCATTTCGTTGAGGAAGGCGGTCTGCTCGCCGCGCAGCTCGGACTGCTTGCGGAAAAGAGAACCCGTGCGCTGGGCGATGAACTTGGCGACAAAGAGGGACAACGGCGTGGCCAGCACCACGACCAGCGTGATCAGCGGGTTGACCGACAGCATGAAGCCGATCGTCGCGAGGATCGTCGCCACGCCGGAGAAAAGCTGCGTAAAGCCCATCAGCAGGCCGTCGGCGAACTGGTCTACATCCGTGATGATGCGGCTGACCGTGTCGCCGTGGGAGTGGGAGTCGATATAGGACAGGGGGAGCACCTGAATTTTGCGGAAGGCGTCGGCGCGGATGTCCTGCACCACGCGGTAGGTGATGCGGTTATTGATCACGCCGCCGAGCCACTGCGTCAGCGCGGTGATGCCGACGACGACGGCGATCCGGGTCAGGATGGGGAGAATCGCGGCGAAATCGACCTTCCCGGCCTCGACGATGCAGTCGATGGCGTCGCCCACCAGAATGGGGACGTAGAGGGTCAGACCGACGGTCACGGCGGCCAGCACGATGGTCAGGGCCAGCGGGAAGCCGTGGCGTTTGACGTAGGAAAGTACCTTGCGGAGTGTGGAGGACTTCATCTTACTGCGCCTCCTTTTTATACTGGGATTCGTAAATTTCGCGGTAGACATCGCAGGTTTTCAGCAGCGATTCGTGCGTTCCAAGGCCGACGGCGCGGCCGTCGTCCAGAACGACGATCTGGTCTGCGCTGCGGATGGAGGCCGTGCGCTGGGAAACGATGAACACCGTCGGATGGAAGGGAAGCTCCCGCAGGGCGCGGCGCAGGGCGGCGTCCGTGGCATAGTCCAGCGCGGAGGCGCTGTCGTCGAGAATGAGAATTTCCGGCTTGCGCACGAGCGCGCGCGCAATGGTCAGGCGCTGGCGCTGGCCGCCGGAGAAATTCTTGCCGCCCTCGGCAACTTTGGCGTCCAGACCGCCCTTTTCCATGACAAATTCATAGGCCTGCGCCGCGCGCAGAGCGGCGAAGAGCTCCTCATCCGCTGCATCCTCACAGCCCCAGAGAAGGTTGGAGCGGATGGTGCCGCGGAACAGTACCGCCTTCTGCGGTACCAGACCGACCTTGCGGCGCAACTCCTCCGGTTCATAGGAGCGGGCGTCCAGCCCGTCGATGTAGACCGCGCCGGAGTCGGCGGGGTAAAACGCGGGGATCAGGTTGACCAGAGAGGTCTTGCCGCTGCCCGTGCCGCCGATGACGCCGACGGTCTGCCCCGGCTGCACGTGCAGGCTGATGTCCTCCAGAGAGGCCTCGCCCGCGCCGCGGTAGGTCAGGCCGACGTGGTCAAACAGCACCTTGCTGTCCGTCTGCACGCGGTGCTCCGGCAGAATTTCGGTGGAGGCGGGGCGATCGAGCATATCCGCCACGCGGTTGGCGCTGGCCAGCGCCTTGGTCATGGTGATGATGAGGTTTGCCAGCTTGATCAGCTCCACCAGCACCTGCGACATATAGTTATACAGCGCGATGACCGCGCCCTGTGTCAGGAAGCCTGCGTTCACGCGCAGCGCACCGGTGTAGATCAGGGCGATGACGGCGGCGTTGATGATAACGTAGGTCAGGGGATTCATCAGCGCGGAGATGCGCCCGGCGAAGAGCTGGATCTTCGTCAGCGCGCGGTTCTTGCGGTCGAAGGAGTCGATCTCTGCCTGCTCGATGCGGAAGGCGCGGATGACGCGCGTGCCGCTCAGGTTTTCGCGGGTCGTGCCGAGCACGTCGTCCACGTGCTCCTGCACCTGCCGGTACTTCGGGATGGTCACGAGGATGATCGCAAAGACCACCGCGGCCAGCACCGGAATGACGGCGGCAAAGACCAGCGCGGCCTTGGCGTCTATCGTAAAGGCCATGATCATCGCGCCGAACACGATGAAGGGCGAGCGCAGAAACAGACGCAGCACCATGTTGACGCCGTTTTGCAGCTGGTTGATGTCGCCCGTCATGCGCGTGAGCATGGTCGGCGCGCCGAGCGTATCGATGTCGGAATAGGAGAAGGTGTCGATCTTGCGCAGCAGCGCGCCGCGCACCTGTTTGGCAAAGCCGACGGCGGCCTTCGCGGCAAAGAACTGCGCCGTGACGGACGCGGCAAGGCCCACCGCGGCCAGACCGATCATTAAAAGCGCATAGCGCACGATGACGCCGGTTCCGCCGCCGCCGTTGATGCCGCGGTCGATGATCGCCGCGACCACGACCGGCACCAGGAGATCCAGAAGCGCCTCAAACAGCTTGAACAGCGGCGCAAGGACGGATTCTTTCTTATAATCCGCCAGATACTTGAGCAATCGTTTCACAAATGGCCTCCATGTTTCTTGTTTTCTCAGGTCATTATAGCACCCGGCGTGGAAAATTCCAACAGGATTTTTCCGCGATAGGCCGAAGGGGACATCCCGAACTGGCGGGTAAAGACCTTGGTAAAGTACAGCGCGTCCGGATAGCCCGCGGAGCGGGCGATTTCCGAGATGTGCAGTCCGGTGCGCTCGAGCAGCTGGCGGGCGCAGTTCAGGCGGCGGCTGCGCAGGTAGGATGCCGGGGAGCAGCCAAAGCGCTCCATGAAGCAGCGGTAGAGCCAGCTCCGGCTCACGCCGGCGTGGGCCGCGATGTCGTCTATCGTGATCTGGTCGGCGTAGTTGTTTTCGATGAATTCCGCCGCGCGGGCGGCGGGGTCGGCGCTCTCCTGCGGGCGCGCGTCCGCCTCGATCAGGCGGCCCAGCAGAAGATAGGCATAGCCGAGCATCTGCGTGCGGCTTTTCAGGTCGCTGCCGCGCGCGTCATAGATGGCGGTGACATACTGTTGAAAGGTCTTGCCGAAGCCGATGGACAGCACCGGCGCGCTGCGCTTGAGCCCGGTGTGCGACAGGAGCACCGCCGCGTCCGGCCCGGCGAAGCCCAGCCAGTAGTATTCCCACGGGTCGTCGTGGTCGGCGGTGTAGCTCAGGACGGTATTCGGCCACGCCAGAAAGACCTGCCCGGCCTCCACCGGGAAAGAGCGGCCCTCGACGGTGTAGGTGCCGCGGCCGGAAACGACATAGTGCAGAAGATAGTGGTCGCGGATGCCTGCGCCCCAGCGGTAGCCCGGCGTACACTGCTGAAAGCCGACGTTTTTGACGCTCAGCGGCAGGGGCGCCTGCTCCGCTTTATAGGAATTTTTGAAATATTCCGCCATGTGATCGCCTCCTGCGAAAATTATACCATGGGAAGCAACAAATTTCCATAGAAACAAGAGAAAAAACCATTGCTTTAGCAACATAATTACCTAGAATAGAGATAGAGAACAAAAAACAACAGAGAGGTGAAGCAACCGTGTACGAAACGATCAAGCGCAAATTCACGCAATGCTTTGAGAAAGTACCCCAGTGCCTCTTTTCCGCGCCCGGCCGGACGGAGCTGGGCGGCAACCACACCGATCATCAGCACGGGCTCGTGCTGGCAGGCGCGGTGAATCTTGACACAAGGGCGGCGGTCGCCGCCAACGGCTCCGGGCAGATCCGCGTGCAGTCCGAGGGCTATCCCCTGTGCGTCGTGCCGCTGGATAAGCTCGCGCCGCAAGCGGAGGAAACGGGCACGACGGCGGCGCTGGTGCGCGGCGTGGCCGCGCGGGTGGCCGCACTGGGCGGAACGCCCTGCGGCTTCGACGCCTATGTGGAGTCCGACGTGCTGCCGGGCAGCGGGCTTTCCTCCTCGGCCGCCTTTGAGGTGCTGATGGCAGCAATCTGCAACCGCCTGTTTCTGGACGGGAAGCTCAGCCCCGTGCAGCTTGCGCAGACCGGGCAGTATGCAGAAAACGTCTACTTTGGCAAGCCCTGCGGCCTGATGGATCAGACCGCCAGCGCTGTCGGTGGCATCATTGCCATCGACTTTGCCGACCCGGCTGCGCCGGTGGTCACGCCGGTGCCCTTTGACTTTGCGGCCTGCGGCCATGCGCTGTGCATCATCGACTCCGGCGCCGACCACGCCGACCTGACCGCGGAGTATGCGGCCATTCCGGCGGAGCTGAAAACGGTCTGCGAATTCTTTGGGAAGAAATACCTGCGCGACGTTTCCGAGGACGAGTTCTATCAGAAGCTGCCGGAGCTGCGCCGGTACGCTGGCGACCGCGCCGTTCTGCGCGCCATCCATGTCTTTGAGGACAACCGCCGCGTGCGCCGTCAGGTGAAGGCCTTGCAGGAAAACCGGTTTGAGGACTTTTTGCACGAGGTTCTGGCCTCCGGCGCGTCCTCGTGGCAGTATTTGCAGAATGTGATCCCCGCAGGCGCAACGCGCGGACAGGCGCTGGCCGTTGCCCTGTCGCAGGCGGAGCGCCTTCTGGAGGGTCGCGGCGCCTACCGCGTCCATGGCGGCGGCTTTGCCGGAACGATTCAGGCCTATGTCCCGACGGAGCTTCTTCCACGCTTCCGCGAGGGCATGGAGGCCGCGCTGGGCCAGGGAAGCTGCCATGTGCTTTCCATCCGGCAGGAGGGCAGCGTGGAGGTGTGCGAATGAACGGGGCCTATCTTGACGCACTGGTGCATTACGCCATCGGCTGCGGACTGATCGAACAGGCGGACGCCTGCTATGTGAAAAATCGTCTGCTGGAAATTCTGCGGCTGGATGAAGCACCCACGGAGGGGGAAATCCACGCGGCGCTCCCGGAGCTGCTCGCGGCGCTGACGGACGACGCCGTGCAGCGCGGGCTGATTGGCGACAGCGTGACCGAACGCGATCTGTTCGATACCAAGCTCATGGGTGCGCTGACGCCCTATCCCCACGAGGTGCGGGCGGAATTTGCGCGGCGCTACGCCGCTTCGCCGGAAGCCGCGACAGACTGGTTCTACCGCTTCTCGCAGGATACGAATTACATCCGCCGCGACCGCATCGCAAAAGACCTCAAGTGGAAGTACGCCTCGCCCTATGGCGCGCTGGACGTCACGATCAACCTGTCCAAGCCAGAAAAGGACCCCCGCGACATCGCGGCGGCCAAGGCCGCGCCGCAGTCGGGCTATCCGCGCTGCCTGCTGTGCGCCGAAAATGAGGGCTACGCCGGGCGCGGCAACCATCCGGCGCGGCAGAATCACAGAATTCTGCCCCTCACGCTGGACGGCAGCCAGTGGTATTTGCAGTATTCTCCATATGTATATTATAATGAGCACTGCATCGCGCTGAATGCAGAGCACCGGCCCATGCACATTGACGGCGTGACCTTCCGGCGGCTGCTGGATTTCGTCACGATTTTCCCGCACTACTTTATCGGCTCGAACGCCGACCTGCCCATTGTGGGCGGCTCCATCCTGAGCCACGACCACTTTCAGGGCGGGCGCTACCGCTTCGCGATGGAGGAGGCACCGGTGGAGCGGGAGGTGCGGTTTGCAGGCTTTCCGGCGGTGTATGCGGGGCTTGTACGCTGGCCGATGTCGGTCATC
>CAKUMR010000013.1 GCA_934667865.1 uncultured Oscillospiraceae bacterium
GCGGATCGCCGTGTGCATCAAGTCTGTCCTGACCGGTGCGCAGGAAGGCGCGGAGCGAAATGAAAAGAGCACCGGGATGAATCCTGCGGATCTCTACGCGCTGGAAACGGCTCTGACAGCGGATCTGGGGAAGCGGGAAGTCAGTGTATTTTCCATGGGTCCTCAGGCAACGGCCGGGACGCTCCTCATGGATGCGGCACGTCTGGGTGCAGATCGCCTGTTCCTTCTGGCCGACCGTGCGTTTGCCGGTTCGGACACCTTTGCTACGGCGAAAATCCTCCGCCGCGCGCTGGAGGTCACCGGCCCCTATGACCTGATTCTCTGCGGCGAACGTGCAATTGACGGCGAAACGGGGCAGGTTCCCGGAGAATTGTCTGCCATGCTGGGTCTGCCGTTTTTCCCCTGTGGGATTCGGTTGGAGCTGAAGGACGATGTGCTGCGCTGCCGGAGCCTACAGGAGGACGGAACGCAGACGCTGGAAGCCGGCCTGCCGGCGGTGGTAAGCATTTCCTGCGGCATGACGGGAATTACACATCCGCTGATGCCCAGCCTGCGTTCTCTGCGGAAGGCACGGGAAATCGGCCTGACGGTGCTTGACAGCAGAGCACTGGGCTTCCGGCCGGAGGAGGTTGGACAGAGCGGATCTCTGACCCGTGTCCAGAAGACCTTTTCGCCGACACTGACACGCACCTGCAGATTCGTACACGACGCTGTAGAGGGCGCGGCCTTGACGGCTGCGTGCTGCCACGGAATAAAGAAAACGCCATGAAAAAGAGAATTTGGATCGTTGCGCAGGCGGAGGACAAACGGATGGATGCCGCCTCTCTGGATGTGTTCCATTCTGCCCGTTCGCTTGCCGCTGCGGGTGCGCACATGGAGGCCGCAGTGTTTTCCGCGCGGCCGGTTGCCGTGCCGGAGCAGTGCGAAAGGCTGCTGCTTCTGCCGGTGCAGCCGTGCCGGAGCGCGGACACCGAAGGAAGAATTCTGGCAGAAGCCATCCGAACGGAGCAGCCGGATATTGTGCTTGCCCCGGCGACCGTCTGGGGCAGAACGGTCATGTCCGTTGCGGCTGCGTTGGTACAAACGGGCTTGACGGCGGACTGCACCTCGCTGGAGCTTGCGGAGGATGGAAAGCTCCTTCAGACGCGGCCTGCTTATGGCGGAAAACTGCTTGCCCGGATTATTACGCCGCATTCCAAACCGGAAATGGCGACCCTGCGGGTTCAGAATGCCGATCTTGGCGCGATGACCCTGGGTAGTGCGCGGCAGTGTGTACGGCTGGAATACAAAAAGGAATATATCGGAGCAAAGCTCTGCACGTCTGTATCGGAACAGGATGCCGCCCTGCGCGGACTGCTCACGAGCAAGATCGTCGTTGCGGGTGGCCTTGGCTTGGAAAACAGGGAGAATTTTCAGGTGATTTATCAGATCGCCGAAAAGCTGGGCGGTGCCGTCGGCGCGTCCAGAGCGGCGGTAAATGCCGGCTTTGCTCCATACGCCTGTCAGATCGGTCAGTCCGGCCACACGGTCAGCCCGGAGGTCTATCTGGCAATCGGCATCTCCGGTGCGGTTCAGCATCTTGCGGGAATGCACGGCGCAAAAAAAGTCATTGCGGTCAACCCGGATTCCAAGGCGCCCATCTTTGACCATGCGGACATCGGAATTTTGCAGGACTGGAAAACATTTACAGAAAAATTGCTGTCGATGCTTTGAATTCTAAAGGAAAAAATGAAATTCATCTGCTATAATAAGAGATAATATCAGAAAGGACGCGAAATACCATGAAACGAACAGAACCGCTGCGCTATGAAGATCTGACATTGGATAAGGCAAAAGAAATTGCCGATACCAGAGGCATTATTCTGGTTCCGGCTGCGACGACGGAAGGACATGGCAACCATCTTCCTCTGAGCACCGATTCTCTGATCGCAGAGTATCTGTGCGCCGAGCTGTCCAAGCGGACGGGTCTGCCGGCAATGATTCCTTCTCCCATCCGCTGCGGCTGCTCCCCCTCTTTCCATTGGGACACCAAGGGCAATCCGATGTTCGGCACGCTGGCAATCCGTCATTCCACCATGCACGCGCTGGTCAGCGACCTGTGCCGCGGCCTCTGGGCAAGTGGCTTCCGCAAGATTATCTTCGTGCAGTCCCATGGTCAGGAGTGGAACTTCCAGACCATCGTCCATGAGGTTGCGACCGAGCTGCGCCGTGAAGGCATCAACCTGTTCATCGTCGGCGCAACTTATTGGGAACTGTGCCGCAAGGAAATTGAGCAGTATATTTCTGCACCCTTCTGGCATGCTGACGAATGGGAAACCAGCGCGGCGAAGTTTATTCGTCCCGATCTGGTTGTTCCGGAAGCGGCCGAGGGCATGAACCGTACCGTTCATTTTGATAAGAGCATCATGAAGCGTTCCGTCTGCATGGATGAAAGCGATGCATTTGCGGTGCAGGACGTTGCTTCCTGGTGCAATATTCCGGTCCCCGGCGAGCTGCACAGCGGCGGTGTCGGCACGAAGGAGTCCATTGACTCTGCAACTGCTGAAAAGGGTGAGCGCGTCCTGTCGGCTGCAATCGAGCGCTATTTGGTGCTCCTGCGCGATCTGGAACGTTACTATGCGCCGAATGAGGTTCCGGGCATTGACGTCACGGAGCGTTCGGCGGAGCCGCGTTTTACCGTTGATTATTGATTCTTCCTTCTAACGGGAAGGCTGCCGCGGCTTCTGCACGGCAGCCTTCCTCATAAATCATCAAAAAAACAGACAGGAGGCCCGCTGTGGAATATACATTGGGCATTGATCTCGGCTCAAGCGGGATCAAACTTACTTTTTTGGACCGCACCGGGCGGTGTACCGGCCCCTTCAGCGCAGAAATCTGTTCCGTTTTTCCGGAACCGGGGTGGATAGAGCAGGATCCTCGGGCATGGTATGAGGTTTTCTGCGCATTGTTTGCACAGGCATGTCAATCCAGCGGGATCCGTCCGGAAGAAGTATGTGCCGTTGCGGTAGATGCGGCGACACACACCACGGTGCTGCTGGACGAGAATCTCGATCCGGTACGCAACGCAATCCTGTGGAATGATCAGCGCAGTGCCTCTGTCGCGGCGGAATGCCAGAAGCAGGCAGGAGAATATATTCTGGAAAAAACCTATAATGCGCCGAGCGCCATGTGGAGCCTGTGTCAGATGCTCTGGGTACGCAGACATGAGCCGGAATGCTGGCAGCGTGTCCGGCGCATCTTATTTGCCAAGGATTACCTGCGCCTTTGCCTCGGCGGAGATTATGTAACGGATTATATCGATGCAGAAGGCAGCCTGCTTCTGGATATGCAGACGCACCGGTGGGATGCCCGCCTGTGCGCAATGCTGGGGAAAGACGATCTTGTGCTGCCGGAGATTCTGGAGCCGACGGACCGCGCCGGCGCAATTAGCCGTAGCTGCGCAGAAAAAACGGGGATGCGGGAGGGTGTGCCGATCTATGCCGGCGCATCCGATACGGTTATGGAGCTTTTGGCGGCGGGCGTTGTTCGGGAAGGAGATGCCAGCATCAAGCTCGCGACCTCCGGCCGCATCTGCGCTGTGACGCCGCGACCCTATCCCCATGCGCTACTGGTCAACTACAGTCACGTCGTACCGGGCTTCTGGTACCCCGGCACGGGAACGCGAAGCTGCGCCACGTCCTTGCGCTGGTTCAAGGATGAGTTCTGCCGTTACGAAAGTGCAGAGGCCAAAAAGTGCGGGCGTTCCGTCTATGCGCTGCTGGACGAGGAGGCAGCATCCGTCCCGGCTGGTGCGGAAGGACTGTTCTACCATCCCTATCTGCTGGGAGAGTTCACGCCTTATCAGGATCCGGATTTGCGCGCGGACTTTGTTGGCGCAAGCATGAAGCATACGCATGCGCATTTCGTCCGTGCTGTAATGGAGGGCTGCGCCTATTCGCTCCTTGACGGTTATCATGCGCTGCTTGAAATCGGAATTCCGGCACCGAGGGAGTTCCGGCTGATCGGCGGTGGTGCCTCTGGGGCAACGTGGTCGCAAATTGTCAGCGATGTGTTTCAGCAGCCGCTGTGCAAGCCGGTGACCAGCGATTCTTCTTTTGGCAGCGCGATGCTTGCGGCGGTGGCGCATGGATTCTTCGACAGCTTTTTACAGGCGGCGCAGATCTGCGGTAGCGGCTCCGTGTGGATTACGCCGAACCAAAGGAACGGAGCGCTGTATCAGGATGGGTTTGGCTTTTATAAGGAAATTCAGCAGGCGCTTGCGCCGATTTATCGACGCCTTGCGCGGCATGAAACGAATACGTAGCGCAAGCGTTCAGGAGAAGCGCAGGTGCTTGCCCAGACTGTCAAATAAGCCCCAAAGGACTTTTTTGACAAGCGAACTAAGCGCCCGGGGAAGCCCCGGGCGCTTGTGCGTTTTTACTGCATATTTCCTTTTCAGGCCCCCAGCGACAGCTCGCCGTTTTCCACCTTGACGGTGATGGTTGAGTTCGGGGAAACGTTGCCCTGTACGATGCGCTTTGCCAGCAGCGTTTCGACCGTATGCTGCAAATACCGCTTGAGCGGTCGTGCGCCGTACTGCGGGTCGTAGGCGGCATCGATGATATATTGCTTGGCCTCCGGCGTCAGCTCGCAGCGTAGCTGCTGCTTTTCCAGACGGCGGTTGAGCAGAGCCAGTTGCAGGTCGATGATGCGGACAATGTTCTCCTTCGTCAGCGGCTTGTAGAACACGATCTCATCCAGCCGGTTCAGAAACTCGGGGCGGAAGCTCCGCTTGAGCAGCTGCTCGACCTGAAGCCGTGCCTCCGGACGGATGCTGCCGTCGGCGGCAATGCCGTCGAGCAGATATTCCGAGCCGAGGTTGCTCGTCAGGATCAGAATGGTGTTTTTGAAGTCCACCGTGCGGCCCTGAGAGTCCGTAATACGGCCGTCGTCGAGCACCTGCAAAAGGACATTGAACACATCCGGGTGCGCCTTTTCCACCTCGTCAAACAGGACGACGCAATAGGGATTCCGGCGGACGGCCTCCGTGAGCTGGCCGCCCTCGTCATAGCCGACGTATCCGGGAGGCGCTCCGATCAGACGCGACACGGAAAACTTCTCCATGTACTCGGACATATCGATCCGGACGAGGTTCTTCTCGTCATCGAACAGCGCTTCGGCCAGCGCCTTGGCAAGCTCCGTCTTGCCGACGCCTGTCGGGCCGAGGAAGAGGAAGGAACCGAGCGGACGGTTCGGGTCCTGAATTCCCGCACGGCTGCGCAGGATGGCATCCGCCACGGACTGCACGGCCTCATCCTGCCCGACGACGCGCTGATGCAGCACGTCCGACAGATGCAGGAGCTTTTCGCGCTCACCCTCGACCAGCTTTGCCACGGGAATGCCGGTCCAGCGCTCGACGATCTTTGCAATCTCTTCCTCCGTGACCTTGTCACGCAGGAGGTTGCTCTGCTTGGCGTGGCTTGCCAGCTCCTCCTCGTGCGCCAGCTGCTTTTTGAGTTCGGGCAGCTCGCCGTATTTCAGACGCGCGGCCGTTTCCAGATCATATTCCTGCTCGGCACGCTCAATCTTGGCGCCCAGCTCCTCAATGCGTTCGCGGAGCTGCTGCACCTTGCCGATGGCGTTCTTTTCGTTTTCCCACTGGGCTTTCATGCTGTTGAATTTCTCGCGCTGCTCGGCCAGCTCCTTGCGGAGCTCTGCGAGTCTGCCCTGCGAGAGCTCGTCGGTCTCATTCTTCAGCGCGGCCTCTTCGATCTCCATCTGGATGATCTTGCGGCGGATGACGTCCAGTTCGGTCGGCATGGAGTCCATCTCCGTGCGGATCATGGCGCAGGCTTCGTCAATGAGGTCGATGGCCTTGTCCGGCAGGAAACGGTCGGTGATATAGCGGTCGGATAGAGTCGCGGCGGCGATGATCGCGGGGTCCGTGATCTTTACGCCGTGGAAGACCTCATAACGCTCCTCCAGACCACGCAGGATGGCGATCGTGTCCTCGACGGTCGGTTCCTTGACCAGAACCGGCTGGAAGCGGCGCTCCAGCGCGGGGTCTTTTTCGATATATTTGCGGTATTCGTCCAGCGTGGTTGCGCCGATGCAGTGCAGCTCGCCTCTGGCCAGCATCGGCTTGAGCAGATTGCCCGCGTCCATGCTGCCCTCGGTCTTGCCCGCGCCGACGATGGTGTGCAGCTCATCAATGAACAGCACGATGCGGCCCTCGGAGTTCTTGACCTCCTCCAGCACGGCCTTCAGACGCTCCTCAAACTCGCCGCGGTATTTTGCACCGGCGATCAGCGCGCCCATATCCAGAGAGAAGATGGTCTTGTCCTGCAGGCTCTTGGGAACGTCGCCGCGGACGATCCGCTGCGCCAGTCCTTCGGCGATGGCCGTCTTGCCGACGCCCGGTTCACCGATCAGAACGGGGTTGTTCTTCGTCTTTCGTGACAGAATACGGATGACGTTTCTGATCTCGTCGTCACGGCCGATGACGGGGTCAGTTTTCTTTTCGCGCGCCTTTTTCACAAGGTCGGTGCCGTATTTTTCCAGCGCTTCGTAGGTGTCCTCCGGGTTATCGGTCGTGACCCGGCTGCTGCCGCGGATGCTCTGTAAAACCTTCAGGCAGTCCTCCTTCGTGATGCGGTAGTCGCGGAAGAGCGGCGCGACGGTGCCGTCGGCCTTATCGAGCATCGCAAGGAAGAGATGCTCCACGGAAACGTAGTCGTCCCGCATGGACTTTGCGGTTTCCTCCGCAGCGGCAAGAAGCTGCTGCATCCCGCCGGAGATGTAAAGCTGATCAGCCGAGCGGCCGGAGCCGGTCACGGCGGGGAGCTTTTCCACCGCGGCGTTTGCGGCGGCGTCAAGGCTTTCTACCGTCATGCCAAGGCGCTTGAGAAGCTGCGGCACAAGGCCGCCGTCCTGCCGCAGCAGGGCCAGCAGCAGGTGCACCTGCTCCAGCTGCTGATTTTGATGGGTGACTGCAAGTTGCTGCGCGCTGCGCAGGGCTTCCAGACTTTTCTGCGTATATTGATTCAGATCCATAACGAATCCTCCTTCCTTTTCTGAGGCTCCGGCAGAGCCGGAATCCTGAATTAGCACTCTACAGTTGAGAGTGCTAACCTCTTTTTTCACATAATAGACCCGTGCCGCAGAATTGTCAATAGGGCAAATATGAATTTTTTGAAAATACCTCAAAAAGTAAATTTCCCCGGCAGCAGGCTGCCGGGGCTGTGTGTTACGGTTAATTTCCTTTCAGCTTCTGCGCTGCGTCCGCGACGGTCTGTTCCAGGGAATCCACCGCCTTCTGCGCCTCCTGACGGACCGGCGACTGCTGCGGCAGCATCAGTGCGACGGCACCGCCGGCCAGCATCCCAGCACCCAGCGTCAGCAAAAACGATCTTACCTGCATTGCAAACTCCTCCTTCCCGTCCTTAGTCTGTGCGTCCGGCGGGAAAGTATTGCAGGGGATTTTTGCAGAAAAACGTCTTTGCAGCGCAAAAAAACTGTGGTATACTATTTATATAAAAAATAGGGAGGCTGCTGTCATGTCGATTGATTTTTTGCAGGAGAGAATCCGGAAGCTGAAGAACCCGACCATGGTCGGGCTGGACCCCTATCTGCCTATTTTGCCGAAGCACATCGTGCAGGAGGCCTTTGACCGCGACGGGCAGACGCTTGCGGGCGCGGCGGCGGCGTATTACCGCTTCTGCACGGAGCTGCTCGATGCATTGAAGGACATCGTCCCGGCGGTCAAGATCCAGAGCGCCTGCTTTGAGGCGCTGGGCGCGGACGGCATCGCGCAGATGCAGCGCATTTCCGCCTATGCCAAGGACCTCGGTTATTATGTGCTGATCGACTCCATGCGCGGCGATGTGGGAAATATTGCCGAAATTCATGCGCAGGCGATGTTCGGCACGGTGCCGGTGGGCGAAACGGCGCATCAGATCTACCGCTGTGACGCGCTCACGGTCAACGGCTACCTCGGCAGCGACGGCGTGAAGCCCTATCTGCCGTATTGCAAAAACGACGGCAAGAACATCTTCCTGCTGCTCAAAACCTCCAACAAGTCCTCCCGCGAGGTGCAGGATCTGCTCTCCGGCGACCGCGTGATCTACACCGCCATGGCCGATCTTGCCATGCGCTGGAGCACGAATCTGTTCGGCAAAAACGGCTATTCGGAGATCGGCGCGGTGGTCGGCGCGACCTATCCGCAGACCATGCAGCTCCTGCGCGAAAAGTATGACCGCCTGTTCTTCCTTGTACCGGGCTACGGCGTGCAGGGCGGTACGGCGAAAAATGTGCAGTTTGCCTTCGACCGCTTCGGTCACGGTGCGATCGTCGCGGCCTCGCGGAGCATCATCTGCGCGTGGCAGAGGATCGGCAGCGACGGCAGCGACTATACCGCCTGCGCGGTCGAGGCGGCGCGAAAAATGAAAAATGATATCGGGAAATATGTGGTGATTTTATGACAACGCTTTATCTCATCCGCCATGCAGAGGCGGAGGGAAATATCTTCCGGCGCGTGCATGGATGGTACGATTCCTCTGTCACGCCCAACGGCCTGCGCCAGATCGCAGCGCTGCAAAAACGCTTTGAAACGGTGCCGGTCGACGCGGTCTACGCCAGCGACCTCATCCGCACCTGCACCACTGCGGGCGCGGTCTGGAAGCCGAAGAGACTGACGCTGCACACAGAGCCGCGCTTCCGCGAGGTACATATGGGCGTCTGGGAGGACGCGCCCTTCGGACAGGTCATGCGCGAGCAGCCGGAGGTTTACCGGAAATTTGCCAAGATGCCGCAGGAGTGGGCGGTCGAAGGCTCCGAACGCTATGAGGAATTCACGGGGCGCTTTTTGCAAGCGCTGGACGAGATTGCCCTGCGGCACGACGGGCAGAGCGTCGCAATCTTTTCGCACGGCATGATTTTACAGAATGCTCTGGGACGTCTGTTTTTTGATGGTGATACGAACAAACTAGGCCACAGCGAGAATACCGCCGTGTCTACCCTGTATTATGAAAACGGCGCTTACCGGCTGGAATCGCTCTTTGATGCGTCCCATCTGCCCAAGGAGATCTCAACCGTCGGCCGCCAAAGCTGGTGGCGGCGGGAGGATCACCGCGATATGAATTTCTGGTATCGCCCGGCACAGGCGGAGGATGCCGCGCTTCTGGACACGCTGGGCATTGCGCCGGAGGAGCGGACGGTGGTCGCCTGCCTGGAGGACGAGGCGGCGGGCGCCATTTCCCTGCGGCAGCCGGATGAAAAAACGGGCGCGATCGCGGGACTTGCCCTGCTGCCGGCTTACCGCGGACAGGGGCTTGCGGCGCAGCTTCTGGGCTATGCGGTCAGTGCCTTCCGCAAGGACGGCCTGACCGGGCTGACGCTCCTCCGGGAGCCTGAAGGGGAGTCGGCACACTTCTTCGAGCGGTTTTCTCTGCAAACGAATGCCAACGTGTCGCTGGTTCCGAGAATCCGATAAGGAAATACTAAACAGACACACCAATCAAAAGTCCAAAAGGACTTTTGATTGGTGTGTCATAGCTTTTCCCCCTCGTGCATAACCTGTACCACGAGATTGTGGGGGAGGCTATTGTATGAGTAATATCTATGCCGACATTGCCAGACGGACGGGCGGCGACATTTATATCGGCGTGGTCGGCCCGGTGCGCACGGGCAAATCAACACTGATCAAGCGCGTGATGGAGGAGCTGGTCATTCCGAACATCGACGACCTCTACCAGCGTGAGCGCGCGAAGGATGAGCTGCCGCAGAGCGGCTCCGGCAGGACGATCATGACGGCGGAGCCGAAGTTCGTGCCGGAGGAGGCGGTGGAGATCAGCCCGGACGGGACGGCAAAGCTCTCCGTGCGCCTGATCGACTCCGTTGGGTACATGGTGCGCGGCGCCATCGGCGCGACCGAGGACGGCCAGCCGCGCATGGTCACGACGCCGTGGTACGACCACGAGATCCCCATGACCGAGGCGGCCGAGCTGGGCACGAAGAAGGTCATGGAGGATCACAGCACGATCGGAATTGTCGTTACGACGGACGGCAGCATCACGGACATCCCGCGCGCGGATTATATCGAGGCCGAGGAGCGTGCCATCCGCGATATGCAGGCGACGGGGAAGCCCTTCGTGGTGGTGATCAACTCCGCCGCGCCGAAGGGGGCCGAGGCGCAGGCGCTGCGCGATTATATTGAAGAGACCTACGGCGTGAGCGCCATGGCCGCCGACTGCCAGTCCATGCACGAGGCGGAGGTGAAGGAGCTGCTGACCGGGCTTCTCTACGCCTTCCCGATGCGCGAAATGCGCGTGTTCCTGCCCGCATGGGTGCAGGCGCTGGAGTGTGACAGCCCGCTGAAGACCGCGCTGTACGAGGCGATGCGCACGAATGCGGCGCAGATCTCCCGTCTGGCGGAAACGGAGGCGGCCGTCCGGCGCATCTGCGAGCTGGAGCAGGTCTGCGGCTACCGCATCGACTCCATTGATCTGGGGCGGGGCATCGTCAACTGCGAGCTGGAGTTCAGCGAGGGGCTGTTCTACCAGATTCTGGGCGAGCGCACCGGCTTTGAGATCGAAAACGACGGCCAGCTTCTCAGCCTTCTGACCGCGCTGGCGGAGATGAAGAAGCAGTATGACAAAATTTCCGCCGCGCTGGAGGAGGTCCGCGCCACGGGCTACGGCATCGTCATGCCGACGGCGGAGGAAATGCACATGGAGGTACCGGAGATTGTCCGCAAGGGCAGCGCTTACGGCGTCAAGCTGCGTGCGAGCGCGCCGTCCATCCACATGATGCGTGCCGACATCAAGACGGAGATCAGCCCCATGGTGGGCGACGAGCAGCAGTCCGAGGAGCTGGTCAAGTACCTGCTGGGCGAATACGAGGGCAACACGGAGAAGCTCTGGGAGAGCAACATTTTCGGGAAATCCGTGTTCGAGCTGGTCAATGAGGGACTGAGCGCGAAGCTCAAACGGATGCCGGAGGATGCGCGTTACAAGCTCAAGGACGCGCTGACGAAGATCATCAACGAGGGCGCGAACGGCCTGATCTGCCTCCTGCTGTAAAATAACGACCGTCCCGCGCCGCAGGCAGATCTGCCCGGCGCGGGACTGCGCCACTGCCCGTAAAGCCTTGCGCCGCAAGGACTCTACTGTCAGTAGAGTCGGATTCCCACAGACGTAGAGGGGAATCTCCGGGAAGTGGCGTGACTTTTTGCGGAAAACACATATGATAAACACATCGGCTCTGCTATAGGCAGAGCTGCTTCCGTAAACAGAGAAAAAATGGAGAATGTCCTATGAGCTTCAAAATACTTACCGATACTTCCAGCAACCTTCCTTTGCACCTCCTCGAAGCGGCAGACGTGTCGCAGGTGCCATTTTCCTATTATCCGAAGGATGATCCAAGCCGCCTGATGCACTGCATGGACATCGATAATTTTGACGGAAAAGCGTATTACGGCGAAATCCGCGAGGGCACGCTCTACAACACCTCGCAGATTGCTCCCCAGACCTATTATGATGCGATCGCGCCCTATGCCGAGCAGGGAATAGACGTGCTTTATATCGGGATGTCCTCCGGTATCAGCGGCTCCTATCATTCCTCCGAGATCGCAAAGGGGATGCTGGAGGAGGCCTATCCCGGCCGGAAGTTCTACATGCTCGATACAAAGGCTGCCTCGTTGGGCGAGGGAATTCCCGTTCTGCGCGCGATTGAGCTGCGCCGGCAGGGCAAGAGCATCGACGAGTGCTACGAAGCGATTACAGAGCTGAGCAAGCGCGTCTATCAGGTATTCACGGTAGATGATCTCAGGCATTTGCAGCGCACCGGCCGTCTTTCCAATGCGGCGCGGATTCTCGGTACACTCTTGAACATCAAGCCCATCCTCAAGGGCAACGAGCTTGGCCAGATCGTGAACATCGAGAAGGTACGCGGCAGCGCACGTGCGCTCAAGGCGCTGGCGGAGAAGTACAACACGCTGGTTCGCAACCCGGAGGAGCAGGTCGTCGGCATTGCCCATGCGGATAATCCGGAGGGAGCGGCGCAGCTTGCCGCTATGCTGCGCGAGAGCAAGCCGCCGAAGGAGATCCTGACCGTGTGCTATGAGCCGGTGACCGGTGCGCATGTCGGTCCGGGCACGGTGGCACTGTTCTTCCTCGGCGACAGCGACGTTCGCGCCAATTGAATCAAAAGCATCGCCCTGTTTCACATTGTGAAACAGGGCGATGCTTGTTTTACTTCTGTTTTTCCACCAGACGCAGGAATTCGTCGATGTCCTTGGCAATGGAGGCAAGGCTGCTTTCCCAGAATGTGCGGTCGGTCAGGTCGATGCCGGCGATGGCTGCGGCCTCCTCGGCGCTCATGACCGTCGTGGCGTGCAGCAGCGCCTTGTACTTCGGCACGAAGGCCGCGCCCTCCTCGCGGTATTTGGCGTACAGGCCGCGGGCGAACAGACCGCCGAAGGCATAGGGGAAGTTGTAGAAGCTCAGCGAGCCGGAATAGTAGTGGCTCTTGCACAGCCACATATAAGGATGCAGCACGCTGTGATCCAGACCGTCGCCATAGGCCTTCTTCTGCGCCTCGAGCATCAGCTCGCACAGACGGTCAGCGGGCAGGAATTCCTCCTCGCGGTGCTCAAACACCGCCGTTTCAAACAGATAGCGGCTGTAGATGTCGCAGATGATCTGGCAGGCGTCCATGAGCTGGGATTCCAGGATCGCCAGACGTTCACCGTCGGTCTGCGCGGCGGCGTAGGCGGCGTTGTTGACGATGTTTTCGTTGAAGGT
>CAKUMR010000014.1 GCA_934667865.1 uncultured Oscillospiraceae bacterium
TCGGCGGCCTTGAGGTCGTCGGCATCATTTTCCTCGATCGCCGGGCAGACGATGAAGGACTGATGTCCCTCCTCCGCCTGCCTGCGCAGGAAGCCGTTGAGCCGCGCGCGATAGCTCTCGTTGACCAGAAAGGTCTCCACCGTCTGACGGCCCGGCGGCAGCTCGTCGATCACCGACACCTCCAGATCGCCGTACATCAGAAGCGCCAGCGTCCGCGGAATGGGCGTGGCCGACATCAGAAGCAGATGCGGATGCGCGCCTTTTTCCAGCAGCGCGGCCCGCTGCGCAACGCCGAAGCGGTGCTGCTCATCTGCAATCACAAGGCCGAGATCGGCAAAAACCGTCGTCTCCGTCAGCAGCGCATGGGTGCCGATCACGACGTCCGCCTCTCCCGCCGCGATGCGCACGCGCAGAGCGCGCTTCTGTGCCGGTGTCATGGAGCCGGTGAGCAGCGCGCAGCGCACGCCCAGAGGCGCCAGAAGCGGCTCCAGCCGTTCAAAATGCTGCCGGGCGAGGATCTCCGTCGGCGCCAGAAGCGCCGTCTGGCGGCCGTTTTTCGCCGTGCAGAAGGCAGCCGCCGCCGCGACCATGGTCTTGCCGCTGCCGACATCGCCCTGCACCAGACGGCTCATGGGCCGTCCCGCGCGGAAATCCGTCAGAATTTCGTCGATTGCGCGCCGCTGTGCGCCGGTCAGCTCGAAGGGCAGCGCCGCCGTGAAGGGCGCCAGTTCCGTGTCCGCGTAGGGCGGGACGGCAACGACCGTCCGCCGCGCGCGCATCAGACTGAGCGCGGTGAAAAAGATAAAGAATTCCTCGAAGATCAGCCGCCGCCGCGCGGCCTCCAGCGCCTCCGCGGAGGTCGGCCCGTGAATTTCGTGCAGCGCCTGCACCGCACCGCAGAGATCATACTGCGCGCGCAGGGACTCCGGCAGCGTTTCCGACTCCTGCACCCGCGCCATCGCCGCCTGCACCGCCTGGCCGACCACCTTGTTCGTCAGCCCGGCAGTGAGGGGATAGACCGGCAGAATGCGCCGCGTCACAAGCCCCTCGGCCTCCACCGGCTCAAAGAGCGGGTTGGTCATCGCGTAACCCAGATAGTCGCCGCTGAGCGTGCCGTAAAAGCAATAGGTGTCGCCGCGGCGCAGCTTCTCGGCCAGATAGCCCTGATTGAAAAACGTCAGGTGCAGCCGGCCGGTATCGTCCGCGACAGTGACCTTGGTCACCTCCAGCCGCCGCTGCCCCGGCTTGGGGATGGCGTGCGACTGCGGGTTGGAGATCACGGAGGCGATAAAGCAGGCCGGGACCCCCGCCTCCAGCTCCGCAATGGGCACCAGCTTCGTGCGATCCTCATAGGCGCGGGGGTAAAACCGCAGAAGATCGTCCAGCGTATGCAGTCCCAGCCTGGCAAAAAGCTGGGCCTTTTTCGGTCCGATGCCGGGCAGGGTCTGAATGGAATCGCTGCGCTGCGCCATAGGCTCGCCTCCTTTTTTGGTTATTATACCACACTCTGCCGGAGAACGCAAAACGGCTGCGTCCGGGACACAGCCATTATTGTCAGAATTTTGCATTTTTTGTATGCTCTTGCTTATTCCCCATCGCCACGCAGGGCTATTTTGGCAAGCAAAAAGCCTGATGGAAAACCATCAGGCAGGCTTTTGCTCGATTTTACGCCATGGCGTTCATCTTCAGGGTCATGCTACTCTTCTTGCGGGCTGCATTGTTCTTGTGAAGAATCCCCTTGTTCACGGCCTTGTCAACGGCGACGACGGCGGCCTTATAAGCAGCACCGGCCTGCTCGCGGTTTCCCTCGGCGACGGCAGCGTCGAACTTCTTGATGGTAGTCTTCAGAGCGGACTTGTCCATCTTGTTTCTCTCGTTGGCGACCTTGGAAAGAGCAACTCTCTTCTTCGCGGACTTGATGTTGGGCATGGATTACACCTCCTCCAATGGCGTTTATCTAAAAAACCATGTATTTAACCTCATGCAGAAATATATTATAACTGCGGCTTTCCAAGAAATCAATCCTTTTTTTCAGTTTTTTATAAAAATTTTTACGAAACGGCATTTTTCGGGGCAAGCTAAAACAAACAGCAAGGGGGAATCACGATGGCGATCCGCACTGATCTTGCTCTGGAGGCCAAGACGCTCTGGGAGCAGTCCGCCGGACAGACGACGCAGCTTCGCGGCGTGCGCGCCCGTGAGCGCAGCACGCAGGGCTTCGCCGTGACCGACGTGGAGATCCGCAACCGGCAGGGCGAGGAGGCGCTGGGCAAGCCTGCGGGGACCTATGTGACCGTGGAGCTTCCGAAACGGGCGCAGGACCCCCGCCCGGCGGCCCGCGCCGTCGCGGAGGAGCTGCGCCGCCTGATGGCACTCGGCCCGCAGGACAGCGTCCTCGTGGCCGGACTCGGCAACACCGCCGTCACGCCCGACGCGCTGGGGCCGAAAACCGTCGCGGGGCTCTTTTTGACCCGCCACCTCATCGAGCATCTGCCGGAGTATTTCGGCACCTGCCGCAGCGTCAGCGCCGTTGCGCCGGGTGTTCTGGCGACCACCGGCATGGAATCCATCGAGGTCGTCCGCGGTGCCTGCGCCCACGTACGTCCGAGCTGCGTCCTGTGCATTGACGCGCTGGCCGCCGGCGCGCCAGAGCGCCTGTGCACGACCATCCAGATGACCGACACCGGCATCGTCCCCGGCTCCGGCGTGGGAAACGCCCGCGCCGCCTTCCAGAAAAAGACGCTGGGCGTGCCGGTCTACGCCGTCGGCGTGCCGACCGTCGTGGACGCGGCCTCCCTCACCGGCCGCGGCGGCGGGGAAATGATCGTCACGCCGCGCGACATCGACGCGCAGATCCGCTATCTCTCCGCCGTTCTCTCCGGTGCAATCAATCTGGCGCTGCATCCGGGCTTTACGGAAGAGGATTTTGCACAATTTGTCTTACCAGCGTAGTCCGGGCTTATGTAAACGGCCTATGCAGCGTTTGCGCAAGTGTTTGCACAGGCAAAGTTGTGCAGAACTCTGTGCAGAATGTGCAAAACTCTTGAAAACCGGCGGCTCACTCCCTCCGTACGTCTGTGCATTGCCGGAGCAGCCGGTGCATATTTACATGAATACTGCACGAATTTCCGGTTTCAATAATTCCGTTATTTCTCGATAACACGATTTTATGTAAACTCTTTTCGGTTCTTTTTTGTCGAAAATCTTTCGGTTTTTTTCGTTTCTGTCGATTTTTGTCCGTAATTTTACATTGAATTTATGGATCGAATTTCCTGTCAAGATGTCGAAGTGACGAAATTTCAGTTTTTCACAAAAACAGCGGGCAGGGAATCCTGCCCGCCATTCTTGATTCAATTATCCTTCCCTGTGCAGAAGCACCCCGCGGTGCAGCACCACCAGCGCGGCATAGAGCAGCGCCGCCAGCAGCACGGTCAGCGTGAAATCCCGCAGCAGTGTGTAGGTCGATGCGGCGCCGCCGATGCATAGCTGCGCAGCGAGATAGCATGCGGGCGCCAGTGCGGCATCCGCAAAAAACGCGCGTACGCGTTTTTTCTTCCAGAAGGCAAAAAGCAGCGTCAGACAGACCACTAGCGCCGCAAAGGCCGCATAGGCATAAAATGCCAGCGCGTGCCGGGGCAGTGTAATGCGTCCGCCGTCCGCTTCGCCGTAGAGAAGCACATCCTCTCCGCCCTTCATCTCGCAGTAATAAACGGGACCGAGCGGCTCATGCTGCGGATTCAAGACGATCTCCTGCGGTGTGCCGCGCCCGGTCAGGCGCGCAAGCTGCGTGGAATACGCGGAAATGCTGTAGCCCGTCTCGCCGGAATCCGGCTGCTTCTCGCGTGTCAGCTCATAGCCGGTCACGCCGGGCAGAAACTCCACGGTCACAAGGCCGTCCTCCCGCTCGGTCACACGCACCGCGCGGTCATACGACAGATAATGCGGCGCACTCAGCATACCGAACACCGCCACGGCAACCGCCAGCGACAGCAGCACCGCCGCCCAGACGGCGGCGCGGCGCTTGCGGCGCACGGCCTTTTGCAGCTTTTTCAGGGGCATGGCATTGGTATCCGGCGGCAAAACCGCGGGAGCTTGCAGCTCCTCCAGCCGCTTGCGGCAGGCGGGGCACTCCCGCAGATGCTCTTCGACCAGCGCGTTGGTTTCCGCGCTCGTCATTTTCTCAGCGTAAAGCGGCAGCAGATCTGCCGCAACGGCACAGGACAGCTTCATTTCGGTTCCTCCATTCGCTCTTTGAGCTTGTTTCTGGCACGGTGAAAGACGACGCAGGCCCAGTTTTCGGTTTTTCCAAACAGCGCGCCGATGCGCCGGAAGCTCAGCTCGCCGTAAACGCGCAGCATGAAGACCTCTTTGTACGGCTCCTCCAGCGCATGCAGCGCAGCCTGCGCCTGCTCGGAAAGCGCGGCATCGATCGCATTCTGCTCCACGCTCCCCTCCTGCGGCAGATTCTCCGGCAGCTCCGTCAGGCAGCCATCCTTCCGGAGCCGGGAGGTATGGCAGTTTTTCGCAATGCGGCAGAGCCAGTAGCGCACGTCGCAGTCGCCGCGGAAGCGGTCGATGCCCTCCAGCGCGCGGGCAAAGGTCTCTGCGGTAATCTCCTGCGCCTGCTCACGGTTTTTCGTCAGCGCAAAGGCATAGAGATAGACCTCCCGGAAATACGCCTCATAGATCTCTTCAAACTGCGTCATATTTTCACCACCTGTTCATAAGACGCGCGAAGCCGTCGTTTCTTACAAAAAACCGCCCGAAAAATTTCGGGCGGTTTGAAATCAGGATTCTTTCGTGTCAGGTGCTTCCTCCGGCTGCGTATGTTCCTTCGGCTGCTCGTCCTGCGCTGACTTTTCCGTCTGCGCTTTTGCCTCGTCGAAGAAGCCCTCCGCAACTTCCGGAATCTCCTCGCCGCGCATACAGGCCTCGAACTGCTTGCGGCTCATCGTTTCGTGTTCCAGCAAATAATCCGCGATCTGATGGAGCTTGTCGGCGTTTTCACTGAGGATCTGTGCGCACTGCGCATAGGCGCTGTCAATGATCCCCTTGACCTCCTCGTCGATCTGCGCACCGGTCTGCTCGGAGTAGGACTTCGTACGCTCGTAGTCGCGTCCGACAAAGATCTCGTCGTCGTTGTCATAGGACACCGAGCCGATACGCGCGCTCATGCCGAACTTGGCGACCATGTCGTGCGCGAGCTTCGTCGCCCGCTGCAGGTCGTTGGAGGCGCCGGTGGAGATATCGTCGTACTCCTGCTTCTCGGCCACGCGGCCGCCCAGCAGGGAAACAATCTGCTCGTACATCTGGTTGCGCGTCAGGTGGGTGCTTTCCTCCTCCGGCAGGCTGATGGTCATGCCGAGAGCCCGTCCTCTGGGGACGATGGTAATCTGATGCACCGGATCCTGCGTCTTCAGGAAATACGCCGCCACGGCATGACCGGCCTCGTGAATGGCCGTCATGCGCAGGTCGCGCTTGAGCGCGACACGGCTGCGCTTTTCCGGCCCGGCGATGACCTTGAGGATGGAGGATTCCAGCGCCTGCATGGTGATGACAGGGCAGTTGTGCCGCGCGGAATGGAGCGCCGCCTCATTGAGCAGGTTCGCAAGATCCGCACCGGTAAAGCCGCTGGTGGCGCGCGCAATGACCTTGAGATCCACATCGTCGGCAAGCTGCTTGTCGCGGGCGTGTACCTTGAGGATCTCCTCACGGCCCTTGACGTCGGGCGCGCTGACATAGATCTGCCGGTCGAAGCGGCCGGGGCGCAGCAGCGCCGGGTCGAGGATATCCTGCCGGTTCGTGGCCGCCATGACGATCACGCCCTCATTGCTGCCGAAGCCGTCCATCTCCACAAGGAGCTGGTTCAGCGTCTGCTCGCGCTCGTCGTGACCGCCGCCCAGACCCGCGCCGCGGCGGCGGCCGACGGCGTCGATCTCATCAATGAAGATGATAGACGGCGCTCCCTTCTTCGCCTGCTCAAACAGGTCGCGCACACGGCTCGCGCCGACGCCGACATACAGTTCGACGAAGTCCGAGCCGGAAATGGACAGGAACTGCACGCCCGCCTCGCCCGCGACCGCCTTGGCGATCAGGGTCTTGCCGGTGCCCGGAGGGCCGACGAGCAGCACGCCCTTGGGAATTTTAGCGCCGATGCGGCGGTATTTCTGCGGATTGCGGAGGAAATCGACGATTTCCTCCAGCTCCTGCTTTTCCTCCACCGCGCCTGCAACGTCCGCAAAGGTGACCTTCTTCTCGCCGGTGCCGACGCGGACATTGGCCTTGCCGAATTTGAAGGCGCCCGCATCTCCGCGGCCCGCGCGGGCCATCAGGAAGTACATCGCGACGATCAGCAGGATCATCATCAGGGCATAGGGCAGGATCTGCACATACCACGGCGTTCCCTTGATGGGCAGATAATTGTATTCCTTGAGGGTGCCGGCCTCGCTCTGCTGGCGGATGGTCTCGCCCAGATCCTCATAGAAGATGCTCAGGCTGGCCAGCTCGTGCTGCACCGTCGTCGCGCCGTCCTCCATGGGCTCGGAGAGCTTCATGGTAATGACGTTATCCTCGAAGGTAAAGGCCTCCACCTGCTCCGCGCGGAACAGACCGCACATCTCGGAGTAGCTGACCTCCTTCGCCTTCGGGCCGCTGAACACACTGAAGCACAGAACCAGGATGCAGGCAAACACCAGCGCATAGATCAGAATGGAAAAGAGTTTCGAACGTTTATTCAAGTGCTTGCTCCTTTATTTGGAATAGACCTCCGGCTTTAGGATGCCGACGAAGGGCAGGTTGCGATAGAACTCCTGATAGTCCAGGCCATAGCCCACCACAAATTCATTCGGGATCGTGAAGCCGACGTAGTCCGCCGTAATATCGACCTTGCGGCGTTCCGGTTTGTCGAGGAGAGTGCAGATTTTCAGGGAAGCAGGCTCCTTTTCCAGCAGGTGCTTACGAACGAAGTCCAGCGTCAGGCCGGTATCCAGAATATCCTCCAGAATCACGACATGACGGCCGCGGATATCGGCAGACACATCCTTGAGCATTTTTACCTGGCCGGAAGTGGTCGTACCGGCGCCGTAGGACGAAACCGCCAGGAAATCATACTGGCAGCGGATCGGGGTCGCCTGCACCATATCCGTAAAGAAGTTGACAACGCCCTTGAGCACGCCGATAAAAATCGGTTCCTTATCGCTGTACTCCTCAGCAAGTTCCTTTCCCATCTCCGCGATACGGGTCTTGAGCTGCTCCTGCGTGATCAGAACGCGCGCAATGTCTTGTATCATGGTACATCTCCTCTTTTTCTATTTGTATAATCAGGGCGGGTTCTCCCGCCAAAGGCCGACAAAGTGCATCCGTGCCGAGGTCCTCCACCGCCAGCACCCTGCCCTCTGACGCGAACACGCACAGCGCGCCGCGCCGGGCGCGCGGGATGCGGCGGTCGATCATCAGCTTTTTCAGGCTGGTGCGGTACGCGCCGGGGCGGAATTCATCTCCCGTCCGGCGGGAACGGACAACGACCGTATGATTTTTAATCATAGCATATTTTATTGCAAATTGAAACGGGGATTTTTCCGAATTTTCAAAAAATTCCGCGATCGTACACAAAATACTGCCTTTCCCATTCGGAAGCGGCGTCCGGCCGGGAATTTGCAGAGGGACGCAGAAGGGCTCCGCCTCCTCCGCCTCCTGCACGGTCAGCGCTTCGTAGACCCGGCGGGCGATCTTCCCATGCGGCAGAGAAACCTCCGCCGAGGGCGAGGCCGCCGTCAGAAGGCCGCGCACCGCCTCCACATGGCACTGCGCCGCGTCCGCGGGGTAAAACCGACGCAGCAGCACCCGGATCGCCCGGCGCTGCATCACCTCCGGTGCTTCGCGCAGAGGCTGCACGCGCCAGAGATTCTCCCCGGACTGCGCCGCGTCCAGAAGCGCCTGCGCCTGCGCATCAAGATATTCGTCCTCCGCGCGCAGAAGCAGCGTCTGCTCCGTCAGCCGCCCCGGCAGCTCCGGCGCTTCCGCGCAGAGCAGCGGCAGGACGCCGTGGCGCAGGCGATTTCGCAGGCAGTCGTCCGCGGCGTTGGTGGAGTCCTCCACGAAGGGGATGCTTTCCGCGCGCAGAAATTCCAGGATCTCCGGCCGGGAGGCAAACAGCAGCGGCCGCACGATCCTTCCGCGTACCGGCGGGATGCCGCACAGGCCGCGCAGCCCCGCGCCGCGCAGAAGATTCAGGAGCACCGTTTCGGCGTTGTCGTTTGCATGGTGCGCCGTGGCGAGCTTGTCGCAGTCCAGCGTTTCAAAGAAGGCATAGCGCAGGCGGCGGGCCGTTTCCTCCACGCCGGACGCGCCATAGCTTTCCTCCGGCGCCGCGCCGACGGTGAGCGCGATACCGCGCGATGCGCAGAATTCCCGCACGAAGCGCTCGTCCCGGTCGGATTCCTCGCCGCGCAGGCGATGGTTGAAATGCGCCGCCTGCACGGAAACGGAAAGCTCCGATTGCAGGCAATGCAGACACCACAGCATCGCCATGGAGTCTGCACCCCCGGAAACCGCACAGATCACGCGGTCGCCCTCGGAAAACAGCCCCAGACGGCGGCACCACGAAAGCATCTCAGCCTTCATTATGCCTCCACTCCCGGTCGGCAAACGTCGTAAACTGCGGCAGCCATTGCAGCTCGACCGTGCCGGTCGAGCCGTGGCGGTTCTTGGCCACGATGCACTCGGCGACATTCTGTTTTTCCGTATCTTTATTATAATAGTCCTCGCGGTAGAGGAACATGACCTCGTCCGCGTCCTGCTCGATGGCGCCGGATTCACGCAGATCAGAGATCATCGGGCGCTTGTCCTGACGGCTTTCGTTGGCACGCGAGAGCTGTGACAGGCAGATCACCGGGACATCCAGCTCCTTGGCCATGATCTTCAGGCTGCGGGAGATATCGGAAACGACCTGCTGGCGGTTCTCGCCGGCAGTGCTCTTGCCGCCGGAGGAGACCATCAACTGCAGGTAGTCGATGATGACCAGCGCCAGATCGTCGATGCGGCGGCACTTGGCGTTCATCTCCGCCACGGTGAGCGAAGGGTTGTCGTCCACGCGGATGTCCGTCTGCGCAAGCGCCGAGGCCGCGATGCCGATCTTGCTCCACTCGTCCACGGAAAGCTGCCCGGTGACGAGCTTCTGGTTGTCGACGAAGCTCTCGTTGGAGATCAGGCGCGTGACCAGCTGCTGCTTGGACATTTCCAGCGAGAAGAAGGCCACGGTGCGCTTTGGATTCTTCTTTGCGACATTCAGCGCCAGATTCAGCGCCATGGAGGTCTTGCCCATGCCGGGACGGGCGGCAAGGATAATCAGGTCAGTCTTGTTCAGGCCGCTGATGAACTTGTCGAGGTCGCGCAGACCCGTGGACAAACCGGAAATATCGCTTCCGGATTCGGACATCTCCGTCAGGCGGTCAAAGACCTTGAGCAGGATAGTGCCGATGTGCTCCAGCGATTCGTTTGTATTGCCGCGGCGCAGCGCAAAGATGCGCTTTTCCGCCGCCTCCAGAATGTCCTGCGCGCTGCCCGCCCCCTCATAGACCGTGTCGATGATTCCGGAGGCGGTTTCCGACAGATTGCGCAGCAGCGCCTTTTCGTGGACGATGGTCGCGTACTGCTTGACGTTGGCGGCCGTCGGTGTGACCTCCATGAGCTGCATGAGGTACTTAGCGGAGCTCTGCTCGTCAAAGACGCCTCGCTCGCGCATCTTATCCAGCACGGTAACCGGGTCGATGACCTGCGAATAGCTGAACATCTCATAGATCGTCTCATAGATGTCGCGATTCGTCTGCAAATAGAAGTCGTCCGGGCGCACGATGCCCACGACATCGCTGACGCAGCGGCTGTCGATGAGCATGGAACCGAGCACGGACTGCTCCGCCTCCGGCGAGTGGGGTGCCTGACGCGACAGCAGTTCTTCTGTTGTGGGCATGGAACTCCCTCCCTTTGGGGTTTCTCTTTCTTGTTGAAAAAGTCAGCAAGGGCGGGCGGCAGGAAATCGCCGCACGCCGCAGATGACTGACTTCCGGCGGCACTGCGCGGGGCGCGCGGTGCTGCTTTCCATATTTCTCAGGCCTCTTCGATCTTCAGCTTCAGTTCGCCGGTGATCTCATAGCCCAGCTTGCACTTAACGGTATAGGTGCCGGTGGTCTTGATCGGCTCGTCGAGCACGATCTTGCGCTTGTCCAGCGCGATGCCGTGTTCCTTTTCCAACGCGTCGGCAATTTCCTGCGTGGTCACGGAGCCGAACAGCCGTCCTGCACCGCCGCCCTTGGCATAGACCGTGACGGTCAGCTCCTTCATGCGGTTGGCAATCTGGAAGGCCTCCTCGCGCTCACGCTGGCGCTTTTCCTGCTGCGCCTTGTCGTTCATGCGCATGGTATTGACGTTGTCCGCCGTGGCCTCGACCGCCAGCTTGCGCGGCAGCATATAATTGCGGGCGTAGCCGTCGGAAACCTCGATCATCTGGCCTTTCTTGCCCTTTCCGCGGACATCCTGCTGTAAAATCACTTTCATGGTTCTTCCTCCTTTAGTTTTCGTAGAAACGGTCAATGGACTGGACGAGCTCCTCCAGTGTTTCAGGGACCGAATGATTTTTGACCTGCGCGCCCGCGGTCGCGGCATTGCCGCCGCCGCCCAGCGGCTCCAGAATCACCTGCACGTTCGCGTCGCCGATGGAGCGCGCGGAGATTATCGTCTGGTCGCCCTGCGGGTACATGACGAAGGACGTATCAATGCCGGAGATATTCAGAAGCTCGTCGGCCGCCTGCGCCGCGATGGTGCGCGTGGCGGTGTAGTCCAGCGCCGAAATGGCGATGTGGTCGCGGTAGAGCTTCGCGTTCTGGATGATCTTATAGCGCGCAATGGTGGATGGCAGGTCGTTCTGGAAGAGCTTCTTGACCTCCACGGTATCCGCGCCGATGCGCCGCAGGAAGGCCGCCGCCTCAAAGGTGCGGCTGCTTGTGCGCACGCCGAAATTCTTGGTGTCCAGCACGATGCCAGCCAGCAGCGCCGCCGCCTCGGGCATGAGAATATCCTGCGTTTCCACGGCGTATTGCAGCAGCTCCGTCACGAGCTCCGAGGCAGACGACGCAAAGGGCTCATGCAGGTTCAGGACGACCTGCTCGATATAGTCCGCCGCCCGGCGGTGATGGTCGATGACCACGACCCGGCGGATGGACTCCAGCAGGGGCTTGCTCTCGACCTGATCGGGGCGGTTGGTGTCCACGACGATCAAAAGGCTCTTCGCATCCGCCGTCAGAAGCGCCTCCTGCCCGGAAATGAAGCAGTCGCGGTACTCCGGCAGGGGCCGCAGCAGCTCCAGCACGGGACCGGCGGCGTTGACGTCCTTGTCGATGACGATATTGACCTTTTTCCCGCGCTTGCGGCAAAGGCAGCACACGCCCGCTGCCGCACCGATGGCATCCAGATCGGCCATCTTGTGCCCCATGACGAAAATGCGGCTGGACTGCATGATCAGCTCCGACAGGGACGACGCCATCACGCGCGCCTTGACCTTGGTGCGGCGCTCACCCTGCTTGTTGCGCCCGCCGAAGAAGGTGAAATCGTAGCGATCCTTGATGACCGCCTGATCGCCGCCGCGGGAGAGCGCCATCTCGATAGACAGCGCCGCAAAATCGTAGTCCTCCTTGAAGTCCACGCCGTCCTTGCCGACGCCGATGGACACCGTCGCGGCAATGCCCGCCGGATTCGTCACCGTGCGCATCGTTTCGAGAAGCGAGAACTTGGCCTCGGCCATCCGGGCCAGATCTCTTGCCTCCGTAAGAAGCAAATAGCGGTTGCGCTCGACCTTGCGAAGCAAGCCGCCGTAGCTGTCCGTCCATTCGTTGATCTTCGTGTCCAGCTCTGCGTTCAGGCCGGAGATTGCCGCGTCGGAGAGGTTGTTCGTCAATTCGTCGTAGTTGTCCACAAGCAGAATGGACACGATGGGACGCGAGCGGATATATTCATCGCGCACCTGCAGAAGCTCCGTCAGGTCGAGCAGATAGATCATGCCCAGCACGATGCCGGAGCGGGAGTCCTTCTCCGGCAGGATGGTCCCCGCAACGCGGTAGCGGCGGTCGCGGAAGCGCAGCTCCGTGCCGTTCTGAGGCTTGCCGCCCGTGAGCCACTGCATGGAAAAGCCGGGGAAGATTTCTGTAACGCGCGGGGCGATCATGGATTCCCGCAGGTCGGCCAGCACGGAGAAGGCTTTGTTGCACCAGACCAGCTCGTTGTCGTTGAGCTTGACCAGCGCCACCGGAAAGGGCACCTCGCCGGAGGTTCGCTCCATGAGCTCGCTGGTGGACTGGATATAGGCAGTCAGCGCGCGCCGCCGCCGGGCGCTTTTCCAGTAGCTGTAGCCCAGAATCAGCAGCGTCACACCGGCCTCCACGCCGGCAAGCGCATACTGCCGCAGCGCCGCCGTCGCAATGCAGAACAGCGCCATCACCACAAAGTAGAGCACCACGCTCGGCTGCACCAGACGGCGTACTTTCTTATTCAAGCTGCTCACTCCTTTCGCGGATGAGTCTGTCGTATAGCGTCGCTTGACAAGGGCACACATGGTTTTCCCGGGTCTAAACGACATTTGGTTTCGTTATCCTCGTTGATGGGCGTCAGCCCATCTGCCTCGTCTGCCTTGCCAACTGCCGTTTATCCTCCGGGA
>CAKUMR010000015.1 GCA_934667865.1 uncultured Oscillospiraceae bacterium
ACGATCTTCTTGGCGTTCTCGCCTGCGTTCTCGGAGGAGAAGCGGATGAACTCGGAGTCCGGCATCTGCGCGATGGGGGAGGTGGTGATGAACTTGGTATGGAAGCACTTGGACAGGGGGCCGAGTGCCGGGAAGATGCACTGCACGTCGACAACGATGGCCTCGCAGGCGCCCGTCAGAACGACGTTCTCCTGGTTGAGGAAGTTGCCGGCCATGGGGATGCCGTGACGCATGGCGACCTCATTGGAGGTGCAGCAGACACCGGCGATGTTGATGCCCTTGGCGCCGACGCTCTTGGCAAGCGCGATCATCTCTGGGTCATTGGCGTAGAACACAACCATCTCGGACAGGGAAGGGTCGTGACCGTGAACGATGATGTTGACCATGTCCTTGTCCATTACGCCGATGTTCGCGGTGGTGTCCACGGGCTTCGGGGTGCCGAACAGGACGTCGGAGAACTCGGTGCCCATCATGGAGCCGCCCCAGCCGTCGGACAGACCGGCGCGCAGCGCCTGACGGATCAGAGCTTCGGGCAGGGAGGAGCAGCCCATATGCGTCATGTGCAGAGACTGGGAGACCTCGCGGTCGATGGCGCGCGGCTCGATCTCCGCATCATGCCACAGCTTCTGGGTGTGCTCGGGAGCGCGCTTCAGGAAACGCTGTACGCCGAAGGGCTTGCCGTATTCCATCAGGCCGGTCTCGGCGACCTCGTGGGCCAGATCATAGATGTCCTTTCCCTCGGTCTCAATGCCCCACTCCTGCGCGATGCGCTTGAGCTTTTCGGGGTCCTTGACGGTGTAGTTGCCGCCCTCTTTCGTGTTGTAAAGGGTGTGGCAGATCTCGCGGCCGTGGTCGGAGTGCGTTGCGGAGCCGCCTGCGGTGAAGCGCAGGTAGTTACGGCCGACGATGCCGTGAACGTCGCAGCCGCAGATGCCGCGGGGCGCCTTGGGCGTGATGCGGCAGGGACCCATCGAGCAGATACGGCAGCAGGTGCCTGCTTCGCCGAAGCCGCAGTGAGGGGTCTGGTTTTTTGCACGCTGCTGCCAGCTGTCGGCGCCGACCTTTTTGCCGTTTTCCAACAGCGAAGCGGTCGCTTCCTCCATCTGTTCGACGGTGATGTAGCGTTCGCGATCCATAGTAATCCTCCTGTTATCAGTTCTCAATACAAAAATAGTACGATGCCCTGCGGCACCGTCAAAGGGGTAGACGACACCCCAAAATACCGGTACAATTTTATCAATAATTGCTGCGAATGTCAATGCCGGAGCCGGGATTTTTTTGTGGAATTTGAGGGGGTTTGCCGGAAAAACCGCATATTTCGGGGGCTAAAAACCTATCCCGGAGAGGGGGTTATCAAAAAACCGCCGCCTCCGGGAAGCGCATCCCGGAAGCGGCGGTTTTCAGCGGGATTTCCGCTGACCTGCTCAGAAGCCCTTGAGCTGCGCCGACAGATGCTTGGAGAGCACCGCCAGCGAGGTGGCCATATTCTCGTTCTGCACCAAAATCCCCTGCGGGACGTCCAGATGCACGGGGGCAAAGTTCCAGATCGCCTTGATGCCGTTGGAGATCAGCAGGTTGCAGACCTCCTGTGCGTGGGCGGCGGGAACGGTGATGATGCCGATATAGATTTTCTGCTTGCTGCACATGGTCTCCAGCTCCGACAGAGGCAGAATGGGCTTGGCGCTCTCCGTCTGACCGACGAGCTGGGGGTTTGCGTCAAAGGCGGCGACGATATTCAGTCCGTACTCGGAAAAGCCGCTGTAGCCCAGCAGGGCGCGGCCGAGCTTGCCCGCGCCGATCAGGACGGCGTCGTTGGTGTTGTCGTAGCCGAGGAACTGCTCAATGTCGGAGATCAGGCTGACGCGCTGGTAGCCGACCTTCGGACGGCCGCCGTCGGAAACGAGCGCGAGGTCCTTGCGCACCTGCACCTCTCCCATGGAGAGCGCCGCGGCGAGCGTTGTGGCGGAGATGTTCTCCGGCGCGTCGGCGGGGAGCGCTTTCAGATAGGCGAGATAAACCGGCAGCCGCTTCAATACGGAATTCGAAATCTTCTGTTCCATGCGCAGAAACTCCTTCTTCACTTCTTTCTTGAATTATTATAGCAGAAAGAATCGGAGTTTTCAATTGATTTCAAAAGATAAATCTAAGCCGGGAGGCTCACGACACCTGCCGCAGCAGATCGCGCCGCAGACGCTGCATGATGCGCTTTTCCAGCCGCGAAATGTAGGACTGGGAGATGCCCATGAGGTCGGCAACCTCCTTCTGTGTTTTCTCCGGCCGCCCGCCAAGCCCGAAGCGCAGCGCCACGATGGAGCGGTCGCGCTCCGGCAGACGCGCCAGCGCCTCGCGCAGCAGCTGCTGCTCCACGTCCTCCTCCATGGGGCGCATCACGGTGTCGCCCTCCGTGCCGAGAACGTCCGACAGCAGCAGCTCGTTGCCGTCCCAGTCGGTGTTGATCGGCTCGTCGAGGGATACCTCGGTCTTTTGGCCGGAGATCTTGCGGATGTGCATGAGGATCTCGTTTTCGATGCAGCGTGAGGCGTAGGTCGCCAGCTTGATGTTTCGGTCGGCGCGGAAGGTGCTCACGCCCTTGATCAGGCCGATCGTCCCGATGGAGATCAGATCCTCAATGTTGATGCCGGTGTTTTCAAAGCGCCGCGCAATGTACACGACCAGCCGCAGATTGCGCTCGATGAGCTTCTGCCGGGCGGCGTCGCTCCCCGCGGCGGCCTGCGCGAGAAGCTGCTGCTCCTCCGCACCCGACAGTGGCGGCGGCAGAATATCGCTCCCGCCGATGTACATGACCTTGGACGGAAAGAGCGCGGAAAGCAGCTGGGTGATGAAGTTAAGCATAATGGATTCCTCCTGTCAGAGCTTCATAGCCGCCGCCGTCGGAAAGCGGCGAGGGCGAAAAGGCCACAAGGCCGGGTTTGCTTTGTTTGCCGATCTCTATGGTGCAGGGCAGCGCCAGCAGCAGGCCGGAGGCCGTGCCGACGGCGCGGTAGGGGATGAGGCGGGGGTGATAGTCCTTCAGCTTCAGCGCGAGCGCCGCAGGCGACCGGAACTCCTCCGCGCACAGATCAAAGGGCAGCAGCCCCTTCGCGCTGCGCCATTCCGCGACCAGCACGCTCTCGCCGCTCACGGGGTCGCAGAGCGTGTTGCCGGTGTCGCGCAGGGCGCTCAGGTGGACCCGGCGGCCGCGCAGCACCAGCGTGACGGGAACGACGCTGTCTGCGGCGTGCGTCAGGCGCGGCAGCAGCAGGCGGCAGGCGGCGTAGACCGCCCCGGCCGTCAGCACCACGCTGCCGAAGGTCACGGGATAGAAAAGCGTTTCCCCGCGGATGCGCACCGTGCCGTGCTTCATCAGCTCCACGGCGTACACCGCGCCGCACAGCACAAGGCTGAGCGCGGCAAAGACGGCGGCGAGCCGCAGCGTGGATTTTTTCGCGCCGAAGGCCGCGAGCAGCATCCCCACGCCGCACAGCAGCTTGACGGGAAGACTCTGCAAAAAGCCGCAGCCGGGCAGATACACCGCCACGGCGTAGGCCGCGCCCGCGCCGGCGGCGAGGAGGAGCCGCCGGCGCCGGACGGCTGAGGCGCCGAGCCGTGCCGTCCCCCGCAGCAGGAGGTAGTTGACGCAGAGATTCAGCACAAAAACCTGATCGAGATACACCCGCATCTGCCCGTCCTCCCTTCGTCCGTGGACAAATTATAGAGCCTGACCATGGAAAAAACAGGTCGCAATCCCACCCTGAGATCGCGGCCTGTTTTGTTGAAATCCTGTATGATTCGCGGGACTTTTCCGGGGAAATCCCATTTCCCGCCCGGCTTTTCGGAAGAAAATCCAAAAGCGCTGTCGAAGACTTTTTTCAGTCCTCTGCCCGCTCGATTTTTTTGATGTTGTGTTCGGCCTTGCTCCGCGAGAGCATCACCTCGTGCCCGCAGCCCTCGCAGCGCAGGCGGAAGTCCGCCCCGGTGCGCAGGACGCGCCAGCGGGCGCTGCCGCAGGGATGCGGTTTCTTCATGACCAGAATATCGTTCAGCCGGACGTCCATGGCTCACTCCCCCTTGATCTCGTCCCAGTAGCGCTTGGCGGCCTGCTCGATCTTGTTGTCGCCGTAGCGGTAATACTTCACGTCCTTGATGAGGTCGGGCAGGTACTGCTGCTTCACCCAGTGGTTCGGATAGCTGTGCGGATAGAGATAGCCCTGCTCGCGCTCCTGCCCGGCGCTGTCGGCGTGGACGTTCTGAAGCTCCCGCGGGAACACGCCGAGCTTTCCGGCGCGCACGTCCTTCAGCGCAGCGTCAATGGCCAGATAGCCGGAATTGGACTTCGGCGCAGTGGCGAGGAAAATCACGGCGTCCGCCAGCGGCAGACGCGCCTCCGGCATCCCGAGCTGAAGGGCGCTGTCCACGCAGGCCTTGACGATGGGAATGGCCATCGGGTAGGCAAGGCCGATGTCCTCGCAGGCCGAGCACAGGATGCGGCGGCAGCAGGAGGGAAGATCGCCCGCCTCCAGAAAGCGCGCCAGATAATGGATGGCGGCATCCGGGTCGGAGCCGCGAATGGACTTCATCAGCGCCGACAGGCAGTCGTAGTGGTTGTCGCCCTCACGGTCGTAGCACATGGCCGAGCGCTGCGTGACGGCCTGCGCGTCGGCCAGCGAGATCAAAAGCGTTTCGTCGCCGGGATGCGCCGCGATGAACAGCGCCTCCACGGCGTTGATCGCCTTGCGTACGTCGCCGCCGCAGGAGGTGGCGATATGGCGGTAAGCGCCCTCCTCCGCAGTGACATGCAGGCCGGTCTTTTTCGCCATGTAATTCACCGCGCGGAGGACGGCCTTTTCCACGTCGTCCGGCGTGACGGCCTTGAATTCAAAGACCGTGCAGCGGCTCAGGATCGCGTTGAAAATGTAGAAATAGGGATTTTCCGTCGTGGAGGCAATCAGCGTGATCTTGCCGTTTTCGATATGCTCCAGCAGGGACTGCTGCTGTTTTTTGTTGAAGGATTGGATCTCGTCGAGGTACAGCAGCACGCCGTTGGGCGCAAGAAAGGTGTCGAGCTGCCCGACGATCTCGCGGATGTCCGCAGTGGAGGCGGTGGTCGCGTTGAGCTTGTAGAGCGTGCGCTGTGTGGCGTTTGCGATGATGTTCGCGACGGTTGTTTTGCCGGTGCCGCTCGGCCCGTAGAAGATCAGGTTCGGCACCTTGCCGGACTCGATCATGCGGCGCAGCATTTTGCCTTCGCCCAGAATTTCCTCCTGCCCGACCACGTCGTCCAGCGTCCGCGGCCGCAGCTCGTCCGCCAATGGCTGATACATCCAAACACCCCGTTTCGATAGATTGTTTTTATTGTAGCACGTTTGTTTGCAAAAAGCAAACCAAAAATTGGGCTCCTATTTCGTCGCTTCCTGTGCTATAATGTCGGCAGGAGGGGAGTATTTATGGAACCTGTTCAGCAGATCATTGAAATTCTGAAGGAGCGCTACCCGGACGCCGTCTGCGCACTGGGCTATGCGAAGGACTACCAGCTCATGATCGCGGTGCGGCTGTCTGCCCAGTGCACCGACGCGCGGGTCAATCTCGTGACGCCGGCGCTGTTTGAGCGCTTTCCGACGCTGGAGAGCTTTGCCGAAGCGACCCCGGAGGAGGTCGAGCCCTATGTGCGCTCCTGCGGATTTTATAAGCATAAGGCGCGCGACATCGTGCTGGCCTGCCGGATGCTGCGCGACGAATACGGCGGCAAGGTGCCGGATACGATGCAGGCGCTTCTGCGCATCCCCGGCGTGGGCCGCAAGACGGCCAATCTCCTGCTGGGCGACCTCTACGGTCAGCCTGCGGTCGTCTGCGACACGCACTGCATCCGCATTGCCAACCGCCTCGGCCTTGCCCGCGGCAAGGATCCCGAGAAGGTCGAGCAGCAGCTCCGCGCCATTCTGCCGCCGGAGGAAAGCTCGGATTTCTGCCACCGCATCGTGCTGTTCGGGCGCGATATCTGTACCGCGCGGAATCCCACCTGCGGCGCTTGCCCTCTGCGCCCGTTCTGCAAGGAGTTTTGCGGGGAGGCGTAAAATTTTGAATCGTCCCGTGGGCTGCGGGGGAAATTACGAACCGTTCTGTAGGGAAATGGTCTTTCGCGCAGCCGTCCGCGACGAAGGAGCGCTGCGGATGCGGCATCCCCCTTGCGGGCAGACCGCACCGTTGCTGGCACTATCGTTATCGCAGGTGCCTACACGCGGAACGGCCAAGGCCGTTCCCTACAGGTGCGGATAAATTTTTGAACCGGTACGTAAAACGTAGGCGGGTTTCTAAATCCGCGCGTAGGGTGCGGTCTTGACCGCACCGCCGCTGGCATTATCGTTATCACAGGTGCCTTCACGCGGAACGCTCAAGAGCGTTCCCTACGGGTGCAGGTGAATTTTTGAACCGGTGCATAAAACGCGAACAGGCTTCCGAATCGGCGCGTAGGGAATGGTCTTTCGCGCAGCCGTTCGCGACGAAGGAGCGCTGCGGATGCGGCGTGCCCCTTGCGGGCAGAGCGTTCCGCGTGCAGGCACCTGCGATTACAGAAATATTGGCAGTGCTGGTATGCACCTGCAATCTGCAAAAAACACCCCGGCGGGCAGAGAAATTTTTCTCTGCCCGCCGGGGATATTCTTTTCTCCGATGGAGAAGCGCCGGGCTGCCGGAAAAGCGCATCCTGCAAACGGCCTACAGCGGCAGCGGCGCTTGGTTTACATAATCTATGAACCGATATTCCGTCCCGCCGGATGACTGCACCTCCGACGCCCACGTCTGCGTCCAGCCGGGCAGACGGTCGAGGTCGGGGAAAAAGCGGTCAGCAGGCAGATCGCAGAACGTCCGCGTCAGGCGCACCCGGCCGCAATAGGGCAGGAGCAGCCGATAGACGCTCTCGCCGCCGATGACGCACAGCTCGTCCGAATTCAGCGTCCGTAGCAGCGCAAACAACTCAGCCTCGCCGTGCAGCACCTCCGCCCCCTCCGGGCAGAAGGAAAAATCCGAAGAAAGCACGAGATTCCGGCGGTTTTTCAGCGGTTTTCCGCCGGGGAAGGTTTGCAGCGTTTTGCGCCCCAGAATCACGATTTTCCCCTCGGTCAGCGCGCGGAAGTGCTTTAAGTCCTCCGGGATGGCCACAAGCAGGCGATTTTCAAAGCCGATGCCCCAATCCGGGGTCACATTCACGATGGCTTCCATGCGGCGGCCTCAGATCGCGACCGGGATCTTCTCCCGGAATTCGTGGTAACGGTAGTTTTCCAGCCGGAAGTCGTCTACGGTGAAATCGTAGAAATCCTTCACTTCTGGGTTGACATAAAATCTAGGCGCCGGATACGGCTCACGCTCCAGCAGCTTCTCGACCAGCGGCACATGGCGGTCGTAAATGTGGCAGTCCGCGATCACGTGCACCAGCTCGCCCGCCTCCAGTCCGGACACCTGCGCCAGCATATGCACCAGCACGGCGTACTGCACTACGTTCCAGTTGTTTGCAGTGAGCATATCCTGCGAGCGCTGGTTCAAAATGGCGTTGAGCGTGTTGCCGCTGACGTTGAAGGTCATGGAATAGGCACAGGGATAGAGCGCCATCTCGTGCAGATCGCTGAAATTGTAGAGATTCGTCAGGATGCGGCGGCTGGCGGGGTTGTGCTTCAGGTCAAAAAGCACGCGGTCGACCTGATCGAACTCGCCCTCCGGGTAGCGGTGCTTCACACCCAGCTGATAGCCGTAGGCCTTGCCGATGGAGCCGTTTTCGTCCGCCCAGCTGTCCCAGATGTGGCTGGAAAGCTCGTGCACGTTGTTGGATTTCTTCTGCCAGATCCACAGAAGCTCGTCGATGCAGGAGCGGTAGTATGTCCTGCGCAGCGTCATGATGGGGAATTCCTTTTTCAGATCATAGCGGTTGACGACGCCGAAGGCCTTGATTGTGTGTGCCGGCGTGCCGTCCGGCCAGCGCGGACGCACCTCGCGGTCGGTGTCCCAGATGCCCTCGGACAGAATTTTCCGACAGGTTTCCTTGTAAACGATGTCTGCATAGCTCATGGCCGTCCCTCCTGTTCTATAGCAGAATAACAGAAGCGGCGGCGTTTGTCAATCTTCGGCGGCGCAGAGCTGTTCCCGGCAGGCGCGGCAGACGCACCGGCCGCGGAAGGTCAGCAGGCCGCTTTCCCTGCCGCAGAACACGCACCGGGCTGTCGTTTTCCGGATGCGGATCTCCTCGCCCTCCAGACGGACCTCCACGAGGTCGCGCTCTCCGATGTCCAGCTCCCGCCGCAGCTCGGCCGGCAGGACGACGCGCCCCAGCTCGTCCACGCGGCGGATCATTCCGTTTCCCATGGTTCTCCCTCCTTTTTGCCTATTATATCAGGCGATATTTTACCAGTCAATACGCTTTTGAACGGCGCGCGGCATTTCGCGCACCGGGCCTGCATAGATTGTCCACGGAGGTGCTGCACAGTGGTGATGGGTATGATCTGGATGGTACTGGTCGTGACGGCGGTGATCGCCGCGGCGCTGGAGGGGAATCTGGGCGCGCTTTCGCCCGCAGTCATGGAGGGGGCAAGCAGCGCAATCCGGTTGGCGCTGTCGCTCGCGGGGGCGCTGTGCCTGTGGAGCGCGCTGGCAAGGCTGATGGAAAAGGCGGGGGCGCTGCGCGGTCTGGCGCGGGGGATGCGGCCGGTGTTCCGGCGGCTGTTCCCGCAGGCGAGCCGCGACGAAACCGCCATGGGCTATCTGTGCGCCAACGTTTCCGCGAATCTGCTCGGCCTCGGCAACGCCGCCACGCCCATGGGTATCGCCGCGGTGAAGCGGATGCAGGAGCTTGCCCGCACCCGGACGGCCACGGACGAGATGTGCCGCCTGATCGTCATGAACACGGCGTCCATCCAACTGCTGCCGACCACGGTCGCGGCGGTGCGGGCCTCTCTGGGCGCGGCCGCACCCTTCGACATTCTGCCGGCGGTGTGGGTCACCTCGGCGCTCTCGGTCACGGCCGGGCTGCTGGCGGCGCGCCTCTTGCGGAGGTTCTCCCATGCTTGATCTGCTCATTCCGCTTCTGATGATCGCGACCGCCTGCGCCGCCCTGATCAAAAAGCAGGACGTCTACGGCGCGCTTCTCGAGGGCGGGCAGGAGGGACTGCGCCTGCTCGTGTCCATCACACCCGCCCTTGTGGTCCTCCTGACGGCGGTGCATATGCTCCGCGCATCCGGCGCGGTGGAGCTGCTGACAAAGCTGCTTTCCCCCGTGGCCGACGCTGTGGGAATCCCCGCCGAAACGCTTCCGTTGGTGCTGATCCGACCTATCTCCGGCAGTGCAGCGCTGGCCGTAGGCGCGGATCTGATGGCCGTCCACGGGCCGGATTCCCTCATCGGCCGGACGGCGGCGGTCATGCTGGGCAGCACGGAAACGACCTTTTATACCATTTCGGTCTATTTCGGCGCAGCGGGGATACGGAAAACGCGCTATACCATTCCGGCGGCGCTGATCGCGGACGCAACGGGGTTTTTCGCGGCCGCCTTGTGCGCAAAATATCTGTGAAGGCGGGTGCCTACACGGCGGCGAAAATCCCCTATGGACTTTCCGCCTGTTTTTTGCTAGAATACAGAAAGAATCACAACAAAGGAGCTTTTTATGATGGAAAAGCTGATGGAAAAACTCTCCCGTGCGGTCGCGGCGGCCTTTGAAGCGGCGGGTTATGACCCTGCCTGCGGCAAGGTGACGGTTTCCAACCGCCCCGATCTGTGCGAATTTCAGTGCAACGGCGCGATGCCCGCGGCCAAAACGGAACACAAGGCCCCGCTGCTGATCGCGCAGGACGTCGCGGAAAAATTGCAGGGCAGCCCGGTGTTCAGCGCTGCCGAGGCGGTCAAGCCCGGCTTTCTGAATCTGCGCGTCCGGCCCGAATATCTGGCGGCGCACATCGAGGAAATGCGCGCGCAGCAGCGCCTCGGCGTGACCGGCAGCATCCCGGCGCGCACGGTCGTTCTGGACTACGGCGGCCCGAACGTCGCCAAGCCCCTGCACGTCGGCCATCTGCGCCCGGCGATCATCGGCGAGTCCATCAAGCGCATTTATCGCTACTTCGGCGATAAGGTGATCGGCGACATCCATCTGGGCGACTGGGGCCTGCAAATGGGCCTTGTCATCGCGGAATTGCAGGAGCGCCACCCGGAGCTGCCCTATTTCGACGAAAACGCAACCGAATACCCCGACGGTGCGCCCTGCACGGTTTCCGAGCTGGAGGAGATCTATCCCTTCGCCAGCGCCAAAAGCAAGCAGGACCCCACCTTTGCAAAGAAAGCCCACGAGATCACGGCGCAGCTTCAGGCGCATCAGCGCGGCTACTATGCGCTGTGGCAGCGGCTGCTCGCCATCTCCGTGGCCGATCTGAAGCGCAATTATGAGAATCTGAACGTCAGCTTCGACGTCTGGAAGGGCGAGAGCGACGCCGAGCCCTATATTCCGCCCATGCTGGAAAAGCTCGCCGCCCGCGGCGTGCTGACCGAGAGCGAGGGTGCGAAGGTCATCGAAGTCGCCGAGCCGGGCGACAGGAAGGAAATGCCGCCGTGCATCGTCGTCAAATCCGACGGCGCGACGCTCTACGCCACGACCGATCTTGCGACTATCGTCCAGCGCATGGAGGATTACGCTCCCGATAAGATCCTTTACGTTACGGACAAGCGGCAGAGCCTGCACTTTGAGCAGGTGTTCCGCGCCGCGCGCAAGGGCGGCCTTGTGCCGGAAACCGTCGAATTGCAGCACATCGGCTTCGGCACGATGAACGGCAAGGACGGCAAGCCCTTCAAGACCCGCGACGGCGGCGTGATGCGCCTGCAAACGCTCATCGAGGACGTCACGGCCTATGTCGAAGCTAAAATTTCTGAGAACAAGCTCGTCGATTCCGCCGAGGCGCACGACACCGCGCGCATCATCGCGGTCGCGGCGCTCAAGTACGGCGATCTGTCCAACCTCGCGACGAAGGATTATGTCTTTGATCTGGAGCGCTTCTCGGCCTTTGAGGGTAACACCGGGCCGTATCTGCTGTATACCATCGTGCGCATCAAGTCCATTCTGGCGCGCTACGGCAAGCCCGCCGACCTGCCCGTTGTCCTGGCGGACAACGAGAGCGCCAAGGCCCTGCAGCTCACCCTGTCGCAGATGCCCGACCAGCTCCAGATGGCCTACCGCGATTCCGCGCCGAATGCGGTCTGCGCCTATGTCTACGAGCTGGCGCAGGCGGTCAACCAGTTCTACCATGAAACGCGCATCCTCTCCGAGCCGGACGAGGAAAAGCAGAAGGGCTATATCGCCCTGATCGCGCTGGCCAAGCGCGCCATGGAGGAGTGCATCGACCTTCTGGGCTTTACCGCCCCGGAGCGGATGTAAGGTTTCATAAGAGAAATGTAAGAGAATAAGAGAAAACGCAAGCCCCGGGCGGGAAATTTTCCCGCCCGGGGCTTGCTGCGTTCCACCGTGCAGGCACCGGAGATAGCGGATATGCCAGCAGCGGTGCGGTCAAGACCGCACCCTACGGGGCGGGGAAATGATCACCTGCTCTGTGAGGCGGCTGTCCCGCGAAATCTCACACCGCGTCGTTTTTCAGCAGGCGGGCGGCGGATTCCTCCGCGAACTGCCGGCTGTAAAGATCGTGGTAATAGCCGCGCGCCTTCAATAGCGATTCGTGCGTGCCCTGCTCGACGATCCTGCCGTCGCGGACAACTAAAATCAGGTCGGCCTTGCGGATGGTCGACAGGCGGTGCGCGATCAGGAAGGACGTGCGGTCGCGGAGCAGATGGTCGATCGCCTGCTGGATGAGCTGCTCGGTCTGGGTGTCGATGGAGCTGGTCGCCTCGTCCAGTACGAAGATGCGCGGGTCGGCCAGCACCGCGCGGGCAAAGGAGATGAGCTGCTTTTCGCCGGTGGAGAGCATGTCGCCGCCCTCGCCCACCTCGCTGTCCCAGCCGTTTTCCAGCTTTGCCG
>CAKUMR010000016.1 GCA_934667865.1 uncultured Oscillospiraceae bacterium
AGGCTATGGGCGTGGAGCGCTCGGAGCGGGCCGCGCGGGAGGCGCAGCTTGCCATCTTCGTGTGCGACGGCTCGCGCCCGCTGGACGCGGAGGATGAGCGCGCGATGCAGGCGGCGCTGGCCGCGCCGGAGCACATCGCCGTCGTCAACAAATCCGACCTTCCCCTGTGCATTTCCCCGGAGGCGCTGCCCTTTGACACCGTCCTCACCCTCTCGGCCGCGACGGGCGAGGGGCTGGACGCGCTCACGCAGGAGATCGCCCGCCGCTTCGCGGCGGACACGCGCTGTGACGGGTCGCTTCTGACCAACCCGCGGCAGTTCGGCGCGCTTTCCCGCACGCAGGACGCCCTTGCCCGCGCGGGGCAGGCACTCCTTGCCGGCGTCACCCCGGACGCCGTCCTGACGGACGTGGAGCTTGCGATGCAGGCGCTGGGCGAGATCACCGGCCGCACCGTCCGTGAGGACATCACCAACCGTATTTTTGAACGCTTCTGCGTCGGAAAGTGAGCGCTTATGGCAAACGTCAACGACATTCCGCGCGGCTATGCCATGACCGGCAAGCTGAACCTGCGCGCCGACCCAAAGGAATACCGCCGCTGGAATCTGTTTTCCGCCGTCCTCGGTCTGGGACTGATCGCCACCGGCTGGGTCTGGCGCAGCTTTGCGCCGCTCAGGGCGCTGTTCGAGGCCGGATTTTCAGTCTATTTCCTGCGCCTCGCGGCGCTTGCCGCCGGACTTTTCCTCTACGCGCAGGGCTACCAGCTCACGCGGGCACTGGCTCTTCGTCTGCTCGGCGGGCAGGCGCCCTGCTGGCGGCGGCAGGGACTGCTGCAAATTCCCGGCAGCTACGCCTATTTCTCCCGCGGCCGCTTCGCACTGGCCGCGCTGAGCCCGCTGCTTCTGTGGACCGCCGCGCTTCTGGGCGCGTGCTTTCTCGTCCCGGCGGACTGGTTCTGGATCGTCTACCTGATCCTGATCTACGACCTCGGCGGCAACCTGGCCGTTTTCCACGCCGTTTATCACGTTCTGCGCGCCCCGAAAACCGCGCTCGTGCGCACGACCGGCGTGCAGACCCTCATCTACACGGAGGAACACCCATGAAAGAAACTCTGCGTGCCGAGGCGCTGCGCCTCGGCCTTTCCCTGACGGAGGAGCAGCTTGACCGTTTCTGCGCCTTCGGCACGGCGCTGCTGGAAAAGAACAAGGTCATGAACCTCACCGCCATCACCGACCCGGAGGCCGTAGCGCGCCTGCACTTTGCCGACTGCCTGACGCTTCTGACCGCCGCTGATCTCAAGGGCAAAACCGTCATCGACGTCGGCTGCGGCGCGGGCTTCCCCGGCGTGCCGCTGAAGCTGGCCGAGCCGACCATCCGCCTGACCCTGCTCGACAGCCTGCAAAAGCGCGTGCGCTGGCTGGACGAAACGCTTTCCTCCATGGGCGTGGAGGCCGAATGTGTCGCCGCCCGCGCGGAGGAATTCTCCGCCCGTGAGTGCTATGATTTCGCCGTTTCCCGCGCGGTGGCGCGGCTGAACGTGCTTTCCGAGCTCTGCCTGCCCTTCGTCAAAGTCGGCGGCGCCTTCCTCGCGATGAAGGGCGCGGCGGCGCAGGAGGAGCTGGACGAGGCCGCGCGCGGCATTTCCATCCTCGGCGGCAAGGTCGAGGCGGTCAAATCCTACGACATCGGCGGCGCGGAGCACCGCGTGATCGTCATCCGCAAGGTGCGCCCGACACCCCCCGCCTATCCCCGCCGTTTTGCCAAAATCAAACTGCAACCACTTTCGTAAAGGACTTGATCTCCATGCGCTATTTTGCCGGAACCTATGACATCGCCGTCGTCGGCGCGGGCCATGCCGGGATCGAAGCGGCGCTGGCCGCCGCGCGCCTCGGCCTGAAAACGGTGATTTTCACCATCAATCTCGACGCCGTGGGCAATATGCCCTGCAACCCAGCCATCGGCGGCACGGGCAAAGGCCATCTGGTGCGCGAGCTGGACGCCCTCGGCGGCGAGATGGCGCGCGCTGCGGACGCCTGCTGCATCCAGTACCGGATGCTCAACCGCGGCAAGGGCCCGGCCGTCCACTCTCTGCGCGCGCAGGCCGACCGCCGCCGATATCAGGAATTCATGAAACATACACTTGAGTGTCAAGAAAATCTGGATCTCAAGCAGGCCACCGTAACGGACATCCTGACCGAAAACGGCCGCGTGAGCGGCGTGGTGACGCAGCTCGGCGCGGAGTACCGCGTGCGCGCCTGCGTGATCGCGGCGGGAACCTATCTCGACAGCCGCGTCATCACGGGCGAGGTGAGCCTTCCCTCCGGCCCGGACGGGATGCGCGCCGCGCTGGAGCTGACCGGCTCCCTGCGCACGCTCGGTCTGAACCTGCGCCGCTTCAAGACCGGCACGCCGCCGCGCATCAACGCGCGCAGCGTCGATTTTTCCAAGATGGAGGTACAGCCCGGCGACGAAATGCCGGAGCCCTTCTCCTTCTCCACCCACGCCGCGGTGGAAAACCGCGCCGTGTGCTACCTGACCTACACAAATGCCGAGACCCACCGCATCATCCGCGAAAATCTCTCGCGCAGCCCGCTGTACGACGGCTCCATCACGGGCGTCGGCCCGCGCTACTGCCCCAGCATCGAAACGAAGGTCGTGCGCTTTGCCGACAAGCCGCGCCATCAGCTCTTTCTGGAGCCCTGCGGCCTCGGCACGGACGAGATGTACTTGCAGGGCTTCTCCTCCAGCCTGCCGGAGGACGTGCAGATCGAAATGCTGCACACCGTCGCAGGACTGGAGCACGCGGAGATGATGCGCCCGGCCTACGCGATCGAATACGACTGCGTCGACCCCACGGAGCTCTACCCCACGCTGGAGTGCAAAAAAGTCCCCGGCCTCTACGGCGCGGGCCAGTTCAACGGCTCGTCCGGCTATGAGGAAGCGGCGGTGCAGGGCTTTGTCGCTGGCGTGAACGCAGCGCTGGCAATTCAGGGCCGTGAGCCGCTGATCCTGCGCCGCTCCGACGGCTACATCGGCACGCTGATCGACGATCTGGTGACCAAGGGCACCGAGGAGCCCTACCGCATCATGACCTCCCGCAGCGAGTACCGCCTGCTGCACCGGCAGGACAACGCCGACGAGCGCCTCGCGCCCATCGGACACCGCATCGGCCTTGTTTCCGACGCGCAGCTTGCCGCCGTGAAGGAAAAGTACGCTGCCGTGCGTGCGGAGATCCGTCGTTTGGAATCGACCGGCACCCCGGCAACCGAGGCGCTCAACCGCTTTCTGGAGGGTGTACCCTCCGCGCCGGTCGTCAGCGCGGCGCGCCTGATCGACCTGCTGCGCCGTCCGGAGCTGAGCTATGAAATGCTCGCGCCCTTCGACCGCGCCCGCCCGGCGCTTCCGAAGGAGGTCACGCGGCAGGTCGAGATCCGCGTCAAGTACGAGGGCTATTTACAGCGCCAGCAGAAGCAGATCGAGGAATTCTCCCGCGAGGAGGAGCGCCTGCTCCCGCCGGACGCCGACTACGAGTCCATCGCGGGGCTGCGGCTGGAGGCGCGGCAGAAGCTCGCGCAGATCCGTCCCCGCTCCGTCGGGCAGGCCAGCCGCATCTCCGGTGTTTCGCCGGCGGACATCGCGGTGCTTCTGATCTGGCTGGAACGGAAGTAAGAAATTTGTCGAATAAAAGCATCCTCACACGTCGTTCGCTTCGTCGTGTGAGGCTGCTTAACATAATTCCTGCTCTTTTGCCGATTTTTCACATAATATGTAGAAAATAGATAAATTGTCGAATTACGTCTACAAAAAATTGGTAAAAAATACACCAATCTTCTTGAAAAATTGCGAAGTGTATGCTAAATTAAAACTACCGTCCGGAGGGTTGGACGGAACAGGAGGATGCAAAAGAGGAGGAGTCAGTATGGAAAAAATGTATCGCGTTCTGCTTGCCAACGGCAGCGGCGACTTTTGCGAGAAGCTCGCTGCAACGCTCAAGCAGACGGACCGGTACGTCGTTGTCGGCACCGCGACCGACGGCGTCCGGGCAATCAGCCTGCTGCGGGAAACGAACCCTGAATTTCTCGTGGTAGACCTGATGCTACAACAGGCAGACGGTATGTCCGTATTGAAAGCGGCTGCCGCGCTGGACAAGAAGCCGGTCATGCTGGTGCTGGTGGAGTTTGTCACAGAGTACATCTCGTCGATGTTCCTGAACCTCGGCGTGCAGTACATCATGCTCAAGCCCTGCACCCCGCGCGCCATTGCCGAACGGATGAACGAGATCCGCGAAAGTATGGGTCAGCGCAAGACACCCGCCGCACGTTCAAGGGAGGCGAACGTGGAGGCGATGGTGACTTCGATCATTCATGAGATCGGCGTTCCGGCGCACATCAAGGGCTATCAGTATCTGCGCGAAGCCATCATGATCGCGGTGAACGACATGGACGTCATCAATGCGATCACGAAGGTTCTGTATCCGCAGGTTGCCAAAACCTTTGCCACAACGCCCTCGCGCGTCGAGCGCGCGATCCGCCATGCAATCGAGGTCGCGTGGGACAGGGGCGATCTGGAAACGTTACAACGGTTCTTCGGCTATACGGTGTCGAACACCAAGGGCAAGCCGACGAATTCGGAATTCATCGCGCTGATCGCCGACAAGCTGCAATTGCAGCTCAAGAGCATGGACTCGGCAGTGATCTGATGCCGCGCGTACCGTAAATTCGATATGCCAGAATGCTCCCGGTTTATTGGGTAAAATCTCAATGGACCGGGGGCATTTTTCTGAGAATAATTCAAATGGACTTTTCGGCAAACCCGTGCTATGATGATAACACAGAACAAAACAGAAAGCGGTAATTCTATGAAATATGCACTGATCAACGCGAAGATTCTCGACGGCACCAGACAGATGCAGGTCCGCGAGGGCGAGTGGATCCTCGTCGACGGTGAAAAAATTGCGGCCATCGTCCCGGCTGGCAGCGACATTTCCGGCTATGAAACGGTCGATCTGCGGGGCGCTTACCTCATGCCCGGCCTCATCAATATGCACGTGCATCTGGCCGGCAGCGGCAAGCCCCAGAAAAAGCAGCGCGACAACGAAAAGCTGGTCAATACGATTATGTCCACCGGCCTGACGCGCGCAGTCTCCTATAAGATGGTCTGCGGCTTTGCCGGGCAGGAGCTGCTCAGCGGCGTCACGACCATCCGTACCGTCGGCGGGCTGGGCAATTTTGACACGCGCCTGCGCGACGAGATCGCCGCCGGACGCCGTGCCGGCCCGCGTATCCTCGCGGCAAACCAGGGGATCTCCGTCCCTGGCGGACACATGGCCGGCTCCGTCGCCGTTGCGGCGCACTCCACCGGGGAGGCGCTGCAATATCTCGACGAGATTGAAGCGCAGAACGTCGATCTGATCAAGCTCATGATCACCGGCGGCGTGATGGATGCGAAGGAAAAGGGCGTCCCCGGCGAGCTGAAAATGCCGCCGGAGATGGTCCGGGCCGTCTGCGACCGGGCGCACAAGGCAGGCTACACCGTGGCGGCGCACGTGGAGTCCACGCAGGGCGTGCGCGTTGCGCTGGAAAACGGCGTCGACTCCATCGAGCACGGCGCGAAGCTGGACGACGAGCTAATCGCGCTGTTCCGGCAGCGCGGCGCCTTCCTGTGTACGACCCTCTCTCCCGCTCTGCCCTATGCGCTGTTCGACCGCGCGCTCACGAACGCGACGGAGGTCGAGCAGTTCAACGGCAACGTCGTTTTCGAGGGCATCATCTCCTGCGCGAAGGCCGCTCTGGAAAACGACATCCCCGTCGTGCTCGGCAATGACGTTGGCTGCCCGTGGATCACGCAGTACGATTTCTGGCGTGAGCTTTGCTATTTCCACAAATACGTCGGCGTTTCCAACGCCTTCGCGCTCTACACCGCGACCGCAAGGAGCGCCGAGCTGGCCGGGATCGGCCATCTCACCGGAACGATAGCGCCCGGCAAGGCCGCGGACATGATCGTCACAAAGGAGAATCCTCTGGAAAATCTGGCCGCCCTCCGGAACATCGAGATGGTCATGGCCAACGGCCGCCGCATCGCGCATCCGCAGGTCAGGCACCGCAGGCAGGTCGATGCCGAGCTTGACAAATTTCTGGATTAACAAAATTGCTCCGTCCTCATAAGAAACCATAGCCCCTTCGCCGAGCCTTTTCCGCCGGAACTGCGGCGTTTTCCCTTGCGTTACACAAAGTAGCGCGGCGGAAAAACGCCTTGTTCCAACGAAAAATTCTTCGGTGAATGGCTGAAAGCAGGGATGCCCCGCAGACACTGTCTGCGGGGCATCCTCTATGTTTTCTTATTCGGACTCCGCTTTCTATGGGTGCCCGCTTTGTTTCATTATTCCACGGATTTCAGTGATTCGGCCATATGGACGCGGTCGATCTTGCGCGCCAGCAGGCAGCACACCACGGAGCCAAGCAGCATGGTAATCAGGAAGGAGAGGCCATAGCTCAGGGGCGTGACCCGCGTCTGGAAGGATACCATGTCAAGGCGAATCTGCTGCATGATGAACCGGTGCAGCGCCCAGCCGCAGGGCAGGCCAACGACCGCGCCGAGGAAGGTAAGCATCATCACCTCGCGGAACACGTAAAACCGTGTTTCCGAGCGATAGAAGCCCAGCACCTTTACCGTGGCGATCTCGCGCACGCGCTCGGTGATACTGATATTACAGAGATTGAACAGCACGACCAGAGCCAGCGCGCAGGCGCTTCCGATCACCAGCGCGACGATGTAGTCCATGCTTTTCATCATATTGTGCACCAGAGAGCGCAGCGAAGCCACGACCGTAACATTGGCCACGCGCGGGTGATCCGCAAGCTCCGCGCCCAGTGCATAGGTGTCGCCGTCCGTCGTGAGATAGGCGGTTTTATACTGGCAGCTCGTGCCAAACAGACGCTCATAGGTTCGCCCGGTCATATAGGCATAGTGATAGACATAGTTCTCGACCAGACCGGCGACAGGCAGCTCCACCTTCTGTGTTTCGCTGACGCTGACCGTAATCGTATCGCCTGCCTTGACGCCGAGCGCCGCAGCCAGCGCACGGTCGATGAGCGCACCCTCCTGTGGGTAGGCGACCTCTTCTTCGCCGTTTCGGAAGCCGATCAGCCTTGTGATGTCCATATCATCCGTCGCAACGACGTTCAGTGTGTAGACGCCCTTTCCTGTTTTGATCTCGTAGGATCCGGTTTCGGCAAAGACGCACTCGCCGGCGCCGGCAAAGCGCTCGCGGAAGACGGCCTGCTGCGTCTCGTCCATAGGAGTGGAGAAGGTAGCGGAGATGTCATAATGCGTGATGGTGCCGAACTGATCGTCCGCGATGGTCGTGATGGAATCGCGAATGCCAAAGCCCGCGACAATCAGCGCCGTGCAGCCGCCGATGCCCAGTAGCATCATATAAAGGCGCTTTTTATAGCGCATAATATTCCGGATTGACACCTTGTGCAGGAAGGACACACGGTTCCACAGGAAGGGCAGGCGCTCCAGCAAAATGCGCTTGCCGGGCTTGGGCGCCTTGGGGCGCATCAGTCCGGCGGGAAGCTGGCGCAGCTCCGCGCGGCAGGCAAAGAAGGTCGCCCCCACCGAGCAGCCCAGCGCCGCAGCGACGGAAATCGCCGCCATCAGCGGGTCGAAGTAGTATTCCAGCCAGGGAGTGAAGTTGTAGAGCATGGAATAGCCCTTCCAGATTCCCTGTGGGAAGAGGAGGGTACCGGCCAGGAAGCCCACGACCGCGCCGATGAGTGCGGCTGAGCCGGAATAGGAGGTGTATTTCCATGCAATCGCGCCGTCGGAATAGCCGAGTGCCTTGAGGGTGCCGATCTGCGTGCGCTGCTCATCCACCATGCGCGTCATGGTCGTGATGCAGACCAGCGCCGCGACGAGGAAGAAAAACAGCGGGAACACCTTCGCGACACCCTCCACGATGGAGGAATCGCTCTTGAAGGACACATACCCCGTGTTGGTACTGCGGTCAAGGACGTAGGACGAGGGATGCTCGATCTTCTCAACCTCGATCTGCGCCTTTTCCAGCGCGTCCTTTCCCTCGGCCAGCTTTTCCTCCGCTTCCGCGAAGCCCTGCTGCGCCGTTTCGTAGGCAGCATCGTAGTCAGCCTGCCCCTGCGTGAGCCGGGCGCTGGCCGCTTCCAGTTGGGCTTTGCCGTCAGCAAGCTCCTGCTCGCCCTGCGCAAGCTGCGTCTTGCCGTCCTCGATTTTCTGCCGTGCCGTCGCCAGCTCGGCCTCCTTGGAGGCAAAGGTCGCGTCGGCCTCGGCGCGGGCAGCGTCCAGCTCGGCCTGACCGGCATCAAGCTGCTCCTTCGCATCCTTGAGCTTCAGGTATTGCTGGAACTGCTCATTGCTCTCAAACTGGTCGATCAGCAGCTGCGCCGCGTCCAGCAGCGCCTTGCAGGCCAGATACTCCGGCGAGCCCACAGCCAGCCCGGCAAGACGCTCTTCCATCTGCCGCCGCGTGACGAGCAGCGCCTCGTACTGCACCGGCAGACCCGTTTCTTCAAACTGCGCCAGACCGTCCTCGACTTTGGCCCGGTTTTCGTCCAGCTCCTTCTGCTTCGCATCAAGCTGCGCGTAGGCATCGGCCTTCGCCGCAGCAAGCTGCGACTCACCGGAAGCGAGCTCCGCCTCGCCGGATTCCAGCTCCGCACGCTTTTCCTCCAGCGTCTTTTCGGCTTCCTGCAGCGTCTGGCGGTTCTGCGCGATCTCTGCACGGCCGCTGTCCAGCTTCCGCTTGGCTGCGGCCAGCTCGGACTCGGCGTCCGCACGCTGCGAACGGTATTCCGCCTCGCCCTTGTCATATTCCGCCTGCGCTTCGGCCAGCGCCTCGCGCGCCGCGTCGATCACATCGTCATAGCGAACCTGCGCGCGCTCCTCCAACGCCCTCGTCAGCGCCGGCTTGAGCGCATCCATCTCCGCGGTGTAGGCGTCGGAGTAAAGCGTTCGGTCGGCGTCCGCTGCGCGGATCGCGATCTCCGTAAAATAGTCCAGCGTAAAGGCCGCGGCCGGCACATAAGCATACGCCTCGATGCTGCCTCCGCCCAGCGCTGTTGTACCGCGCTCCACATTCAAATACAGAGGCGAGGTACACAGGCCGACCACGGTGAATTCCTGCACCGCGAGGCAGTCGTCTATGGACGTGCGCGTGACGCGCAGGGTCTTGCCCAGCGAATCCTCGCCGAAGCGGTGCGCATCGAGCAGGCATTCGTCCGCCGTTTCCGGCAGACGGCCCGCCGTAAGCTCCGGTACGCTGACGCGCTCCGGCAGGGAGAGGAGCCTGACCGTCCGCTCCGTGTCGTCCAGCGCGGTCACGGCATCCACCGTGACCGCGCCCTCCGCCGTTTCCACGCCGGAAAGCCCAGCAAAATAGTCCACGTCCTCCTGCGTCAGGCCGAGTGTCGTGATCAGGCGGAAGTCAAAGAGCTTCGTTTTCTCGATATAATCCCCACCGGTGCGCAGCATGGCGGGCTTCGCCGCCTTCAGGCCGCCGAAGAAGCCCACGCCCAGCGCGATGATGGCAAGGATCGCCAGAAAGCGCCCCAGCGAGTGCCGCAGCTCCCGCAGGTTATTTTTTCTCCACGCGCTGCCCATCACCATTCGATCTCCTCGACGGGTACCGGCCGGTCGTTCGTCTGCATGGACTGCACCGTGCCGTTTTTGATGTGGATCACGCGGTCGGCCATTGCCGTCAGGGCGGAGTTGTGCGTAATGATGACGACCGTCATGCCGTTTTCGCGGCTCTGCACCTGCAAAAGCGCCAAGATCTGCTTGCCCGTGTTATAGTCGAGCGCGCCGGTCGGCTCGTCGCAGAGCAGAAGCTGCGGCCGCTTGGCCAGCGCGCGGGCGATCGCCACGCGCTGCTGCTCGCCGCCGGAAAGCTGCGCCGGGAAATTCGCCATGCGCTCGCCCAGCCCCACATCGCGCAGCACCTGCGCCGCCGGAAGCGGGTCCTTGACGATCTGCGAGGCGATCTCCACGTTTTCCAGCGCGGTCAGGTTGGGGATGAGGTTATAAAACTGGAACACAAAGCCGATGTCCCGGCGGCGATAGTCGGCAAGCTGGCGCCTATTGAAGGCCGAAACCTCGCGTCCGTCGAGAAACACCCGCCCGCCGCTCAGCGTGTCCATGCCGCCCAGAATGTTCAAAAGCGTCGTTTTGCCCGCACCGGACGGGCCGACGATCACGCAGATCTCGCCCTTTTCTATCGTAAAAGTCGCGTCATGCAGCGCCAGAACGGAAACCTCACCCGTCCCGTAGCGTTTTTCCACATCTTCAAATTGGATAAAAGAAGCCATATTTTTACTCCTGTTTTTACGATTCATCTAAGTATATACACAAAAATCCGAACGTTCAATAGGATTTCCAAGAATTTACGGAAAGTTCAGAAACGGCTCGCTGCAATGCTTGCTTCCTGCGCGCGGGACCTTGCGCGGTATTCCCGCGGGGTCATGTGCAGCGCTTCGCGGAACAGGCGGTTGAAAAATTTCAGGTTTTCGTAGCCGACCGCGTGCGCGACCTCAGAGATCTTCAGCTCCGTGCCGGAGAGCAGGCGGCAGCTCTCCAGAATACGCAGCCGCTGGCAGTAGCTCTGCATGGTCCGGCCGCAGCCGGCGCGGAAACGCGCGCTCAGATAGGCCGGGCTGTAGTGCAGCGCGCGCGACAGCGCGTCTAAGCGCAGCGGCTCGCGATAGTGCCGGTCGAGATAGGCGCAGATCGCGCGGCAGAGGTCGTCCGGCGGCTCCCGCGCGGGCGACTGCCGGATGGTCTCGATCAAAATGCGCACCAACGCGCAGCGCACGGCCTCGAGATAGCCGCCCTGCGGCTGCGCATACTCCCGCCGGATCTCCGTGAGCTGCACCAACACGCGCCCGTTTTCGTCGAAAAATACGCGGTCCGCCGGGGAATCCGGCGCGGAAAGACTGCCGAGCCGCAACTCGCAGCCGCGCAGAAGCTCCGCAAAATCCTCGCATCCGGCCAAGGTCCGGTCGATGAACTCGGGCAGAAACAGGAAATTCCACAGCCTGCACGGCGTCGACCCGATCTGGCGATAGCGGTGCGCCGTGCCGATGCCGACAAAAAAAGTAATTTCCCTTTTTCAAAACGGCGGACGTGCCGTCCATGGTGTGCTCGATCTCGCCGTCGAGGATGTAGGTCAGCTCAAAAAAATCGTGGCAGTGAAGGCCGATGTCGCTCTGCTCCTGCTCGCGCAGGCAGGCCCACGGCTCGGAAAGCTCCTCCTCTTTGCGGAGAAGAAATGTCTGCATCGTAAAATCACCCCCTATTTCCGCAAAAACGGGTCCTTGTTTTATTGTATCC
>CAKUMR010000017.1 GCA_934667865.1 uncultured Oscillospiraceae bacterium
GAATAGCCGGACACGACGATGCCGAATAGATACTTGTCATACAGCTCGCTTTGCAGCAGCAGGCTCGTCAGGCGGTTGAAGAGCGCAGAGATATTCGCGCCGACGGCATCATTGTAATTCGGGCAGAGGAACAGCATGGCATTGCAGTCGCGGATGGCCGGAAGAACCGTTTCGGAGATCGCGCCGCCGTAGAAGCAGCCGCCGTTTTCGGCAAAATGCAGGCAGGTGCGGTAGGAGCAGCCGCGGCAGTCGTGGATCGTGCCGTTTTGCAAAGAAAGCTCTGTGATCTCGCAGGCATCGGACAATCTCCGGCAGATCTCCCGGCCCATCCAGAGCGTGCTGGAGCGGCCGCTCTCCGAAGCGTGCAGCATCAGCAGGCGCGGGCGGCGGAACCGAGGCGGTTGAAAAACCTCCAGCCGCCGGACAAGCTCCCGCGCGCGCGTCCGGTAGGTCTGCTTCAGCGTGAGGCCAAGACGCCCGGCAAGAATATGCTGATTATAGAGCGAACCCGTCCCCTCCACGAGGGGCTTGCCCATAAAGGCGCAGCCCGCGCCGTTGGCGGCGAGAACGACATCCTGCGCGAGCTGTTTGGTGTAAAGCTCCCCTGCCCCATCCAGCAGGACGGCGGCGCAGCTGCCCTGCATGGCGTTCTTCTCCAGACGCAGGCGGCGCAGCAGCGCCAGCGTGGGCGCATCCATGCCGCCCTCGTCTGTTGAGAGGGCAAAGAGCACTCGTTTGCCGCGCAGGTCGTCCCCGGCGGAAAGAAAGCGGTGCGCCGTCTCCTCCAGTGCCGCGGCGGCCGTTTCACGCAGACGGGCGCTGCCGCCCGACATGAGAACATCAATCATAGGAAAATCGCTCCAATCGCTGCTGCACTTCCTCAATTTTCCGGAAAAGCGCGGGATGCAGCGCCTCGCGCTGTGTCAGAATTCCGGCGGAGGTCGTGCGGCTGCGGCAGCCGAAATAGGCGCCGCCCATGGGAATGGCGCTATGGCAGACCTCACCGCGCACCAGGCGCAGCAGGCTCACGGCCGCAGAGGAAAGCGCCGGCGCAATATAGGGCTTGAAGCCCAGCTCGCGGACGCGCAGGTTGGCCGTCACGGTCTCCTGCGTCAGACGCGCGGAAAGTGCTTCGTCGTAATTCTGCGGATGATTTGCAGCGATCAGGTCGGCGCCGTGCGGGCCGTAGACGCGGCCGCACGAAAAATCAATGCCGTCCTTTTTCGCGTTGTACGCCGCGCGCGCAGCCATCACGCCAAGACCGAAACCGCGCACCTGCTCCGGCAGGAGCCCTGCTGCGTCGAACGCGCCGGAGGCATCACGGTTGCTCTCCAGAAATACCGCGCGGCAGAGCTGATCGACCGGGTCGGAGATCTGGCAGAACAGCCCGCCGAAGGCTGCTTCCCGCGCGCGCCGGGCATAACCGGCCAGCATTTCTCGGTTGCGGACAAACTGCGCCATGCGCACGTCCTGCACATCGGAGCCGACCGGCGGCACGCCGCGCGAGGCGGTGAAGAGAAACAGGTCGCAGTCGAACAGCCGCTCCGGCGGGCAGATCGCAATTTCCGGCAGGGGCGCGCCGTCCGGCGGGAGCACCTGATTCAGCTCCATTTCATACCGGCGGCAGAGCGCCTCATTTGGGTCGTAGATCGCAATGCGGGAAAGCTCGCGGCCAAGCAGCTTCAGGGCAATCAGAAGCGTACCGCCCACGTCGCCCAGTCCGACCAGTGTGGCCGTCAGGCCGCTTTTCTTCCGCGGACGGGCGAGATGATCAAAGGCGCGCGCAAAGGCGGTGTTCAGCACCGTCGCGCCGTTTTCCCGCACAAGGGTCTCCAGCTCCGGCAAAGCGGCGGGCGCCTCGTTCGGCAAAAGCACGCAGGCATTTTCCGGCTCCATGATCTGCGCCGTATTTTCCACGGCGAAGCAGCCGCGGCTTTTCAGCGGGTCCCGCCGGACCAGAAAGACAAGCGGTGCAAAGGGGGCATTCACCCGAGCGGCCTCCGGCGGAAAGCCGCCGCCCAGATCGCACAGGCAAAAGCCCTTCCAGCTTCTAAACTCCATTCATCGCGCCTCCTCCGGTACGGGTCCTGTCCAGCGTCAGCAGATCGTCCTCCAGATATGCCGACGCCGGGATGGAAAAATCATAGTCCAGCGCCTTGCCGCGGTCGGGCAGGCGTGGATGCTCGATGGCCTCGCCCAGACGGCGCAGCGTCAGCACGGTGTTGAAGCTGCGCTGCTGCACCCGCTCCAATGCCCGCAGAACGCACAGGGCGTTCGTGAGCGCGGTGCGGCTCAGTTCCCGCACGGCAGGCTGGGCGGCATCGGTAAAATGCCGCGGATAGAAATACGGCAGGATCAGATTGATCGACGGCAGCATCCGGTTCTGCTCCGGGCGGCTGCCGACGGAGTCGCCGCCGATGAAGGGATAGAGCAGGCTCTCCGTCACCCAGTAGTGCAGATTGGGAATGAAATACTCGCAGTCCACCTGACGGTGCTGCTCGCGCATCAGGTCACGGCCGCGCCCGGAAAGAATGCCAACGATGATACGGCTGATCTCCAGCCCCTCTCGCTCAAAGATCGGGTTGAGCTTGCCGATGCGGTAGCCCTTGTGCAGCAGGTCGTCCACGAGAATGACCGGGCGGCGGAAGGACTTGAGCGTGCGCACCTGGTTGGGAAGAGAGCTGTAGCCGGGGTATTCCACGACGGAGAAGTTGCTCCCGTCGGGGGCAAAGCACTTGTCGGCGTGCAGGGTCTTGGTCACGGTGCCGGGGACGACCTCGCCGGAGAGAATTTTTCCGTAGGGCACGCAGAGGAAGTGTCCCTTTGCGCCGCCCGCATGGTCGTGCTGCTGCACGCGGTACATCAGAGCCTGATTGAGAAGCTCCGCGTCGAAGCACAGCAGGAGCTTGCCGGGATACAGTGCCGTCAGAGCAGTGCGCAGGCGGGGACGGGACTGCTCGATTGCCTCGATCACCTCCGGCGCGTCGCGGTGCGGCGCCTTGATGCCGAGCAGCAGGTCCTGAATCAGCACCATGGGCATCCGCATATCGACGTAATAGAGATCCGGCACCTCCTCAAAGCGCACGAAGCCAAGCTGCTTCAGCACATCCAGAAGCGCCTCCTGCCCCTCCGCGCAGCGGCACAGGGCATAGGTATGGTCGTCCGTCAGGCTGCGCACCAGAAGCTCGTTCAGGAGCATCCGCATATGCTCCCGTGAACCGCCGGCCTCCACGCCGTCGATCATCAGGAGCTTGCCTGAGGTTCGGCGGCGCACGCCGGAGCAGGCCTCCACATCGTGCAGCTCGTCATAAAGCCCGGCGATGGTCACGCTGTGCGAGCTTGCCGAGCCGACGGTGCGCTGCAAACGGCGCGAGCACAGATAGACCTGCGCGCCCTCGCTCACACCGGTGAAATACAGATCCTGCGGCGCAAGCTCGCGCTTGAGAATGGGGAAGCGCAGATACAGGCCGTATTCGTAGATATAGGCCTGCACGATGGGGTCGACCAGTGCGGAAATATCCAGATTCTTGTCGATGGCGTCGCGGATGCGTGTCGAGCTGATGTCCTCCATCTGCTCTGGAAGGGCGAATTCGACCACGCTGCCGCGCAGGATGGAGGAAACGGGCGGCAGTCCGGTCTCCTCCCCGGCAGGACGCCGGACGATGATATGGTCAAAGGCCGCCGCGCCGTCCGGCGCTTCGCTGCGGTAGGCGGAGGCATGGCGGATAACGTCGCTGCCCGCGACGATACGCACCTCCCGGCCGGGGAAGCAGGCGCGCAGCGCCCGGAGGTCCTCCGGCATGGCGATATTGATGGGAATATCGTCCGGGAAGAGATAGGTGTCCCACTGGTCGGCCACGGACATCCGCACGATCCTGCGGCGCAGGAGCTTGGCCAGCGTCCGCTTGCTCCATGAGAATTCGTCCACCGCGAGGTAGACCTCAAAGCCGCGGGCGCGGATCTCCTCGACGATGGCCTTATGCCCGGCGGAGAAGGGGTCGAAGGTGCCGGGGAAAAAGGCCACAGGCTTCGGCGCTTCAAATTGGAACGCACCCTGCTCCACCGTGTAGTGTACCATAAAGCGATAGAGATGATTCAGCATGGCGGCACGGTTGAAGAAGCTGAGCTGCCCCGGCTCCGGCTCGGAAAGGAGCGTCAGGAGCTTTTTGTGGATGCGCGTGAAGCAGTAGCTGCGCAGGCGCAGCGGCAGCGCCTCATTGGCGATCAAGTCGTGGCACAGCACGCACAGCGCGCTCTGGTGAATGGGCGCGTGGTAATGCGCCACACCGACCAGAAGCAGACCAAGGCAGCGGTCAGTCAATTCCCGCGAGCCCTCCGGCAGCGAGGCGATCAGGCTGCCGAGCGCGGAAAGCGCCGGGCCTGCGGGGCGGACGGTACCGGAGCGCAGCAGCGCCTCCAGATAATCGACTGCCTCCATGATCTCCTTTTCCGGCAGGCTGCACACAAGTCTGCCGAGGTAGGGCGGGATGAAGCGCGCGATCTGCTCCTGCCCGTTTTCCAGTTCACGCAGGAGATCGACCGCGATCTCGTTGCGCTGATCGACCGTCAGATAGTCCGCGACGGTCAGAAGCGCCTCGCCCGCGTGCTCGCGCACCGGCAGGTGCTCGCTGACGGACAGGAGGTTGGAAAGGTGCATCGCGGTGTGGAAGGCGTTCTCGCTGTGCTGCCGCACATCGTCGCAGAGCATATCAATCTGCGCGATCTTCACAATCCAGTGCACCGCGTTTTTCAGATTACTCAGGTAGAGAAGCGACACGTCCGGCTGCGGGGACGGCGCCTTCCCAAACAGCTTTTCGCGCAGATACGTGACCGCCGGGCTTTCCTCTCCGCAGGGCTGCGCCGCCTTCCGCAGGAAGCCCTCATCTGCGCAGCTGCGCAGATGGTGGATGCAGCGCAGGGCGTTGATCTGCCAGCGGTCCACCCCGCTATGCAGCATCCGCAGGAGCGGAGGCTCCGCGGCGGCGAACAGCTCCCGCGATACCGCGGACGGCGGCACATGGCACATCGCGTCAAAGAGAACAAAGCAATCCGTTTCCGGCAGGCCGTCAAAATGTGCAAACAGCGGCTGTGCCAGCTCCGGCGCGAGCTGCGGCTCACAGCTTGCGAAGAGCGATTCGCAGATCGCCTTGAGCGAATTGGAAATACGCAGCGCGTGCTTGTGCGCGATCTTATGATCCGGGTGCAGGCACTGCATCACATAGCTGTCCCAGAGCGCGACAGATTCGTCCAGCAGTGCCAGCATCGTCGGCGCCATGGCCGACTTCGGCGCGGCGGAGGGCAGCATTTTGCGGTAGCGCGGGCCGCTGTTGGCCAGGATCTGGCCCATAATATGCCCCGCGATGCGGCGCACGTCGCCCTCCGGATACATCAGAAGCTCGTACAGAAAGCCCAGCAGCTTCTGCTTGTTGCCGCGCGACATATAGGTATTGTACTCGTCGAACAGGCGCAGATAGGTGCGGATGCGCTGGGTGTTTTTCTCCCCGCGCGCCTGCTCCAGCAGCAGATCAAAGGAGGCGTCCGTGCTGATGGCGTTCATCAGGCGAATGTTGTTGGAAAAGGTCAGGTCGCGCAGGGCGTCCAGCGCGTCCTCCTGCGAAAGCAGCGCTGCGTCGCGGACGGACGGTTTTTCTGTTTTGCCGTCGTCCCGCACGCCGCAGCCGCGAAGAAACCGTTCAAAATCGTGCAGCTTGCTGTAGACCATCTGGTAGCGGCGGCGTTTTTCCGGCGTCACGTCCGTAAGCTTGGAGAGGATAATGCCGTAGGCCTCCTCCAGAGTACAGATACGCATTTTTTCCCGGCCGTTTTCCCGGCTGCCGCGGACGCGGAAATCCGCGTAGATCAGCAGCAGCGATTCGATCGTCAGATTTTCAAATTCCAGATCCCATGTCGAGTGGTTCGCCGCGATATGCGCGATGGTCTCCAGACCGCGGTCGGCAAGCCACTGCCATGTGTAATAGTAGTGCAGATAGGGAATCCGCGCGGCATCCGCGCCGCGGCAGGCAAATTTGCCGATGTCGTGCGAGAGCGACGCCGCCGCGACCAGCGGCACATCCACAGGCAGTCCCGCCTCGTGCGCCGTCAAGGCCGTGCGGACGGCGACGTTGCGCACGCCGATGGTGTGCGAGGCTGCATCAAAGGGCATCAGCTCCCGGCTCAGGCGCAGCGTCAGAAGAAAATGGTGTTCCTTCGCCGCACGGCAGAAGCGCGCGTACTCCTGCGGAATGTGCGTGTCCAAGGCCGGATCTATGGGCAGAAGATCGGTCAGCGGGTCAAAGAGCGCGTCCTCGCAGGCAAGCAGCGCCTCCAGCGCGGCGATCAGTATCGCGATCCCCCGCTGCGTTTCCGCCGCAGGCGCGCGGTACTCGGGGTCGGCAAACAGGCCGTTCGTCAGGTAGATATAGGCTGCCCGCAGCCAGCCTTCCTCCGGCACCGGGCCGCAGTCCGACAGCTCCGGCGCAAGGCGCTGCGCGGCCTGCGTCAGAAAGCAGGCGCGGTCAAATTCCGCTCCGGCAAACAGGGCGCAGAAGCGCTCGGGCGTCAGGCCTGCGGGGACGTTATTTCTGAGGCATTCCGGCGAAAAGCGCATGGCAGTCGCTCCTTTTTTCTTGTGTTTTTCTTATTATAACGAAGAATCCGGCGCAGTACAACAGTAAAATCTGCCGTACTGCGCCGGAACGCGAAAAATCAGAACAGCGTGCGCAGGAAGAAGTAGAAATCCTTCGTGTAGCTGCCGACTTCCTTGAACGCCTGTACAAGAATCAGCGCATAAAGCACGCAGCAGAGGATGGACACCGGAATGCCGATGATGGACAAGATCTTGCCGAGACGCGCCTGTTTGGTCGCGCGGCCATAGTTCTTGCTGCGGGAAATGCTGCCGGTGATCAGGCCCGCAATGGCGAAGGCAATGCCGACAAAGAAGGTGCACAGGGACGCGATGCCGCAGCCCATGCTGATGTAGCCCAGCACACGCGCGCTGGTGGGAACCGGGGGTTCTGCCGGGACAGGAGTCTGGACGTAGCCGTTTTCAAATTCATTCATTTGGATCGTTCCTTTCTGATACCATGATTTCTGGATTGGTTTGTATTTCAAGCTGCCCTTCGGCAGGCTTTTCCGGGGGATCAGGCAGAAGCACGGGCCTGCGCCGCAGTGCGATCCACAGCGCCGCCAGTCCTGCCAGACTGACTGCGGAGATCAGCGCGCCCGCTTTCAGGCCGGGCGCCGTATATTGCAGGCGTACCTCATGCGTTCCCGTCGTGATGGGGAAGGCGATCACGGCGTCCGTCAGCTTCAGGTCTTTGCTCTCCGGGTCGTAGGTCTGTGCGAGCGCGACTTCCTCGCCGTCCACCCACGCGCGCCAGCCGGGCTCATAGGGCACGGAGGTGTAGAAGAAGCCGTCCTCCGCCGCCTCGACCGTACCGGCGACCTTCGTATCGGAGAATTCCGTCAGCTTCCACGGACTGCGCGAGAGGATCTCGCAGCCCTCACGGAATACGGCATCGTTCTGCATCGCCACGTCCAGAGAGATCGTCCCGCTGCCTGCTTCCTTGATGGGATAGGTCAGCGTCACAACGTCGCCCGCGGAGAAGGTGCCGAGCGTCGACAGGAAGCGCACCTTGATGTTGCGGCTGAGGATCTGCTCGCCGTTGCGGAACACCTCCACGTCATAATTGCCGTTAGACTTCGTGGTCATACACAGAAGGCCGTCCTCCGGGACAACATAGCGGATGCTGAGCCGGACGGTGTCGGTCTGGCCCTCGGTGGAATAGCTGTACTGCGTGCCGCTCGTGCCGGTAGCGGTGAGGGAGCAGCCCTCCGGCGCCTCCAGCTCGGAGTGCTTCAGGTGCGTATACAGGGGCGTTTGCAGCCCCGTAGCCAGACGGAACATCTCCTCCTGCTCTCGAAGGGGGTTATAGACGCTGTCCTTTGTAACGAATTCGCTCAAATCGCAATTCGTCACAAAGCCGAGGGAAATATAGGAGGTATTCTCCAGCAGAAGCACGTCGCCGGAGGCCGCCGCGAGCGTGTTGACCCTGCGGTCGAGCTGCTTGCCGTCGCGGTCGATCAGGTACTTTATCCCACACATCAGGTTGGAAAAGGGCGTGCTTTCATAGTAGGCATAGCGGTTGCTGGCCGGCCACGAGGCAAGTCCCAGCGACCGGGAGAAGCGGTTAAAGCGCACATTGGCGGAGGAATTGAAGATCGTCACACCGTGGTAGCCGTTCAGCGCACCGTCGTTGAGCGTCTGTGTGGCCGTCATCTCCGTGCGCCAGAATAGCGCATCGCCCTCGCGCGCCTGCATCTCCTCCAGTACGGTCTGCACATCCTCATTTTCCTTTGGATAAGACGAGCGCGTGGTCAGGCCGACCTTCGCCACGCCCATGGCAAAGCAGGCGACGGACTCCGCGGAAAACAGGCATACCAGCACCACGGCCGTCACCGTCCGACGTGGGTGGAAGGGCGTGTAGACGATCAGCGCCGCGCAGCAGACCAGCAGGCTGCACAGGCTCAGGATCATCCGCACGGTGCCGTTCTCTATCCCCCAGCCGCAGGCAATCAGGGCAAGGCACACGGGGACAATGACAAACAGGTGCCGCAGCCGGAAGCTGCGAAGCTGCGTATAGCCGCGGAAAGCCATGGTGATCAGCACAAAGCTGAACAGAAAGCTGAAGCGGTACGGCAGCATATTGGGGAAATGGAAACCGTGCCAGACGTAGTCCAGCACCCGGAAGATAAAGCTGCACAGGAAGAACAGCAGCAGCGCCACGCTCACGAGCTTTTCCCGCAGGGGGATGCGCTTACAGCACAGGAACCAGACCGCAAGCACCACCGTGCAGAAGCCGCAGAATACATTCGGCAGTCCCTCCATCTTCGTCGGCTCGAAGCCGATCAGAAGCCCCGACAGCACCTGCCGCGCTGCGGAGAGGAAGCCCGGAAGCGTCTGCGTTTTCACCGTCTGCCAGACGCCGTCCGTGACGGTCCCGGAGGCGTTTTTCGCAATGTTCAGCGCAAGGAGCTTTGGAAATTCACTCGCCGCCGAATAGGTATTTTTCAGGCCGTAGAGCGTGGGGAGCAGCAGCACCGCCGCCGCGCCGACGGACAGAAGCGTGCATAAACTGATGCGCATCAGCCGCCGGAAGAAGCCCCGCACGCCGTTCGGCCGGCAGATGCAGTAGCCGAAAAAGGCCAGCGCGACGAAGATGCAGCAGAAAAAGCTCAGATAATAGTTGCACCACAGGCTTAGCGCCAGCGTCGCCGTGTACAAACGGAACTTGCCGTCACGCAGGAGGCACACCGTTCCCGCCACCAGAAGCGGGAAGATCGCCAGCACGTCCAGCCACATTAGATTCCAGTAATACCCCGCCATGAACGAGGAAAAGGCGTACAGCAGACTGAAAAACGGCAGCGTCCAGTCGTTCCTGCGGAACACCAGCCGCAGATACCACGCGAAAAACAGTCCGGACAGCGCGATTTTCAGGATGGTCAGCAGGGCAAAATATTCCCGCAGCAGAGAAGCCGGAAGCAGCACGCACAAAAAATTCAGCGGGCAAGCCAGATAGTAGGCGTACAGCGACAGATAACCCACGCCCATGCCGACATCCCAGGTATATTGCAGAGAGCCGCCGGACAGGAGCTTTTCCCGGAAATCGGCAAAGAAAGGATAATACTGATGCCAGCCATCGTGCGCCAGTACCTGCTTGTCCCCGATCGGCCACAGCCCGCCGATGAGGAAGATCAGCAGCGTGACGGCGCAGGGAATACAGAACGAGAGCAGCAGCGGCAGCCGACGTTTTCTTCTTTGCAGATAATTCATGCTTCCTCCTTTTCCCACAGCAGGGGCAGGGTCGTTTCAAAATCCACGCCGTACCAGCGGGCGTCCGGGTCCTGCGCAGTGACGCGGAGCGTCCGGACCACATACTCAGACGCGCGCCGGATGGCCTCCGCGGTACTGCGTCCCAGCGTCAGATAGCCCACGCAGGCGCTGGAAAAGAGGTCGCCTGTGCCGTGGAACACGGCGGGGATGTACTCCGTCAGGTGAACGCTCATTTCGCCGCTTGCGTCCATGGCGGCCACGCCCATCCGTCCGTCCGCCGGGCGCACGCCCGTGAGGATCACGGTGCGCGGCCCGAAGGCAAGGAGCTTTTCCAGAAGCGCGCGCACATAGTCCTCGTCGTGCTGCTCTCGGTAGGGCGTCCCCGTCAGCAGGCAGGCCTCGGTGATGTTGGGCGTGATAATATCCGCGCGGGCGCAGAGCCTGCGCATCTTCTCCGGGAAGCCGTCGTCAAATCCGGCGTAGAGCCGGCCCTGATCGGCCATCACGGGGTCGACGAAGCGGAGCGTATGCGCCCCGCCGAAGCGGTCGAAAAAGGCCTCCACAAAATCCACCTGCGCAGGCGAGGCTAGATAGCCGGTGTAGAGCGCGTCGAAGGTCAGGCCGAGCTGCTGCCAGTGCGCGCTGACCGGCGCAAGGAGGTCGGTCAGGTCGCGGCTCACAAAGCCATCAAACGCGGTGTGCGCGGACAGGACGGCCGTCGGCACCACGCAGCATTCCACCCCCATGGCGGAAAGCACGGGCAGCGCAATGCTCAGCGAGCACTTGCCGACGCAGGAAAGATCTTGTACCGTAGCGATTCGTTTCATCCAGAGTTCTCCATTTTTATCTTATCAATGTGTATTATACCGCAGTTCGGCGGGAAAGGAAAGCCCTGCGCCGGAAAAAGTAACGCAAAGCGCCGCAGGAAAAATATCAGAAAATCTTGTGCTTCCCTCTTGAAATTACCACTAGATATAGTATAATATCTCCTGAACGCAATTGACGGTATGAGCTTTATCAGGAGGAAAATGATGAAAATCATCAAGAGAAACGGCGCAGAGGCCGTATTTGATATCAATAAAATTGAAACCGCCATCAGCAAGGCAAACGACGTTGCAGAGGAAAGCGAACGCATGACCCCCTTGCAGATCAAGCGCATCGCGCAGAGCGTGGAGATCCAGTGTCAGGAGATGAACCGCAGCCTGTCCGTCGAGGAGATCCAGGATCTCGTCGAGGATCAGATCATGGCGCACGGCGCGTTTGAGGTCGCCAAGCGCTACATCACCTACCGCTACACCCGCTCTCTCGTGCGCAAGTCCAACACCACGGACGACCGCATCCTCAGCCTGATCGAGTCGAACAACGAGGAGGTCAAGCAGGAAAACGCCAACAAGAACCCCACCGTCAACGCCGTGCAGCGCGACTATATGGCGGGCGAGGTCTCCAAGGACCTGACGCGCCGGATGCTGCTGCCGCAGGAGATTGTCGAGGC
>CAKUMR010000018.1 GCA_934667865.1 uncultured Oscillospiraceae bacterium
CCATTCCCGTCGCCGTCGGCAGCGGCGTCACCGAGAAGAACATTGCCGAAAAGATGCGCACGGCGGACATCCTTATCATCGGCACGACCCTGCGCAAGGGCGGCAAGATGTCCGAGCCCATCGACGAGGCGCAGGCGCGCGCGATCCTGCGTGCGGCCGGCCGGGAGGTAGAGGCATGAGATACCGCACGCTCGGCAGAACGGGCTTTCAGGTTTCGGAGATCGGCCTCGGGGGCGAATATCTGGAAGGGCAGCCTCTGAAGCAGGTTTGCAATACGGTGGACGCCGCAATGGACGCAGGCGTCAATCTGCTCGACTGCTTTATGTCCAACCCGGACATCCGATCCGACCTCGGAACCGCGCTCAAGGGAAAACGAGACAAAATGTACATTCAGGGGCATTTTCGCTCCATCTGGAAAAACGGGCAGTACGGCCGGACGATGGACGTCAAGGTCGTGCGGGAATTCTTTGAGGACCTCCTGCGGCGGATGCAGACGGATTATATCGACCTCGGAATGATCCACATGATCGACAATGCGCAGGAATACGACGAAATTTTCAACGGCCCGATTCTGGAATACGCGCTGGAGCTCAAGCAGAAGGGCGTCATCCGCGCGCTGGGCGTGAGCTGCCACAATCCCGTGCAGGCGCTGCGCGCGGCAAAGACCGGCCTGATCGACCTGATGCTTTTCAGCGTCAATCCGGCCTATGACGTCCTGAACGAAAACGCGGAGCGTCCGCGCAAGCTCGACAACCGCTTCTTCGATTCCATGCAGCAGCTCGGCGGCATCAACCGGGTGCGCGAGGAGCTGTACCGCTACTGCGAGCTGCACGGCGTGGGCATTACGGTCATGAAATCGCTGGCCGCGGGCGCGCTGCTGTCGGACAAGACCTCGCCCTTCGGACGCGCGATGACCGTGCAGCAGTGTATGCACTATGCGCTTTCCCGCCCCGGCGTTGCGAGCGTGCTGGTCGGGATGCAGTCGCCGGAGCAGGTGGCCGACTGCCTGCGCTACGAAACGATGACACCGGAGGAGCTGGACTATTCCTTCCTCTTTGCCGCCGAACCGAAGTTTTCCATGCAGGGCCGGTGTATGTACTGCAATCACTGCCTGCCTTGCGCTAGGCACATCAACATCGCACAGCTGAGCAAGTATCTGGACATGGCACTTCTCGACGGCGTGACCCCCACGCTTCAGGGGCATTATGACGCGCTGGAGCACCACGCGGGCGAGTGCATCGCCTGCGGCCGCTGCGAAACGCAGTGTCCCTTCGGCGTTCCCATCATGCAGCGCATGAAGAAGGCGGAAGAACTGTTCGGGAAATAAATAACGCAAAGTCCCGGCTCGGAGAGCCGGGACTTTGCGTTTATTATTCTACTGCGATCTCCTTGATCTCCAGCTCGTTTCCCTGCTGTAAATAGGTTTCCTCGCTGCCGCAGTACGGGCAGATTTTGCCCTGCGGCACGGTGGGATAGGTCTGCCCGCAGGCAGTGCAGTAGGTGACGGCGGGGATCTGCTCCACCGCCAGCTCGCACCCTTCCAGCATGGGCACCCGCTTGCAGTTCCAGTTCCACACATCGGTCAGGTAGGAGGGGATCACGGTGGAGACCTCTCCAATCTGGAGCGTCACCCGGCGGACATGGCTTGCCTGATTTTCCTCTGCGATTTTGACCACACTGTCCGCGATGTGGAAAACCACGCCCAGCTCGTGCATCCTTTAATCCTTGTTTCCGCCCAGCTTGATGACGACGGTCTGGCCGAGGCGCTTGAAGGCCATGGGCAGGATGCCCTTCACCTTGTCCTCCGCCTTCATCATCTTTGAGCATTCCGGATGGTCGCGCTTGAGGTGGATCGCGTCAAAGACGCACTTGGTGGTGCACACGCCGCAGCCGATGCACTTGTTGGGGTCGACCCAGCTTGCGCCGCAGCCGAGGCAGCGGGCGGTTTCGATTTTCACCTGCTCCGCCGTCAGCGTCAGGTTGGGGTCGCGGAAGGAATGAATCGCGTCGATGCGCCCGTCCACGCCGGCGGTCTGCCGCGCGGCGGTGTCGTAGCCTGCCAGCGTCACGTTGTCCTTGTCGAGCATGTTGAAGTCGCGGCGGTTGCGGCCGATGGTCAGGCTGGCGCCCGGATGGACATAGCGGTGCAGCGATTCCGCGGCGCACTTGCCCTCCTCAATGGCGTCGATGACGAATTTCGGGCCGTGGTACACGTCGCCGCCGACGAAGATGTCCGGCTCCGCGGTCTGATAGGTCAGCGCGTCTGCGACGGGGTAGTTGCCGCGGTGGAATTCCACCCGGCTGCCCTCCAGCAGGCTGCCCCATTCGATGGCCTGACCGATGGCAAAGACCACATGATCCGCCGCCAGCTCCATGGTTTCGGCTTCGTCGTAAACCGGCGAGAAGCGCTTGGTTTCCGGGTCGATGGTGCGCAGGCATTTTTTGAACACCACGGCGGTGACATGGCCGTTCTCGTCAGTCTTGAGCTCCTTGGGGCCCCAGCCGTTGCAGATGTCGATGTGCTCGGCGAGGGTCTCCTCCACCTCGTCCTTGGAGGCGGGCATGGTTTCGCGGGCTTCCAGGCAGACCATGGACACCTTCTCCGCGCCGAAGCGGGAGGCGGTACGGGCGCAGTCCACGGCCACGTTGCCGCCGCCGACGACCACGACCTTGCCGTCCATATGCTGATTTTCATCCGCCAGCGCATCGTGCAGGAAGTTCACCGCGATGCTCGTGCCGAGCGCATGGTCGCCCGCCACGCCGGGATAGCGGCCGCCCTGGCAGCCGATGGCGATATAGAAGGCCAGATAGCCCTGCTCGCGCAGCTGCGGGATGGTCACGTCCTTGCCGACCTCCACACCGCAGCGGAATTCCACGCCGAGCTCGCGCAGCACGTCGATCTCCGCGGCGATCACGTCCTTTTCCAGCTTGAAGGAGGGGATGCCGTAGGTCATCATGCCGCCGGGCTTCTCATTCTTTTCAAACACCGTGGGCCTGTAGCCCTTCGTTGCCAGATAGTAGGCGGCGCTCAGGCCGGCCGGGCCGCCGCCGATGATGGCGATCTTCTGCGTCCAGTGCGTTTTCTGGTTGGAGGCGATGACGACCGGGGGAATGTAGCGCGTTTCGGCCTTGAGATCCTGCTCGGCGAGGAACTTCTTCACCGCGTCGATGGACACCGCCTGATCGACGTTTCCTCTGGTGCAGGCATCCTCGCAGCGCTTGTTGCAGATGCGGCCGCACACGGCGGGGAAGGGGTTGTCCTTCTTGATGAGGGCAAGGGCTTCCTGATATTTTCCCTGCGCCGCCAGCTTCAGGTAGCCCTGCACGCTCACGTGCGCGGGGCAGGCGGTCTTGCAGGGCGCGGTGCCCTTGTCATAGCAGTTTTTCCGGTTGTTGTCCCGGTAGTCCGGGTCCCAGTGCTCCGGGCCCCACTTGATGGCATTCGGCAGCTCGTGCTTGGGGTAGGTGACGGCCTTGCCCTCCTTGTCGCAGAGCTTCTGGCCGAGGCGCACCGCGCCGGCGGGACAGTATTCCACGCACTTGCCGCAGGCGACGCAGTTTTCCTTCGTCACCTCCGCAGTGTAGGCGGAGCGGGAGAGGTTGGGGGTGTTGAAGAGCTGGCTGGTGCGCAGCGCGTTGCAGATCTGCACATTGCAGTTGCAGATGCCGAAGATCTTGTTCTCGCCGTCGATGTTCGTGATCTGGTGGACGAAGCCGTTGTCCTCGGCCTTGCGGAGGATCTCCATGGCTTCTTCGTAGGTGATGTCGTGGCCCTTGCCGGTCTCGCGGCAGTAGTCGGCAAAATCGCCCACGCCGATGCACCAGCACTCATCGTCGTCCGCGCAGCCCTCGCCCATTACGGCGCGGCTGGCGCGGCAGGAGCAGCGGCCCACGCCGATGTGGCCCTCGTATTTTTTCAGCCAGTAGGACAGATGCTCGATGTCCAGCGTCTGGTTCTCCATGGAGATCGCCTTCTCCACGGGGATCACATGCATCCCGACACCGCCGCCGCCCGGCGGCAGCAGGTGGGTCACGCCCGCCAGCGGGATATAGGTCATCCGCTCGAAGAAATAGCCGACCTCCGGATGCTCACGCAGGCGCTTGTTGCCCTCCGGGCCTTCTTCCATATTGAACAGCTCCGCACTGCCGGGGACGAACATGGGCAGGATGTACCGCCGCTCGGAGGGCGGCGCGGTGCGGCCGTTGTGGTCATAATGATAACCGTAGTCGTATTCCAGCAGGCCAATGTAGCTCATCTCGTCCAGCAGCTCCTGAAAATGCGGCTTGTCCTCTTCCTTGACCTTGTTCATTTTCCAGAGCTGCTCGACGGTGTAGGGCGTGCGCAGCTTCATGGACAGGGCAATGTCTGCCATCTCATCGGTGACGATGGAGGCAAGACCCCAGTATTCCGGGTCGTCGGAGGTGAGGCCCTTGAGCTTGTGATCCACAACGTCCGTAATCTTTTTGCCCAGCTTCAGAATTTTCTCGCGGGGGGCGGGGTCGCCCTGAAAGGGCGGATGAAAAGCCCGGTTTTTCAGTTCCTCGTCGATCATTGCATTGACTCCTCTTTCTCTTTCCAGTTTTGAATGGTCTGTGCGAGCCACTTGGCCAGCGCGTCTACGCCTTCGCCGGTTTTGGCGCTGATGGGGAAGATGCGGATGTTGGGATTGCGCTTTTTCGCGTACGCGGTGACCTTGTCCATGTCAAAGTCAAAGTACGGCAGCACGTCGATCTTATTGATGATCATAACATCGCAGACCTGAAATACCAGCGGGTATTTGAGCGGCTTGTCATGCCCCTCCGGGACGGAGAGGATCATCATGTTCAGGGCCGCGCCGGTGTCGAACTCCGCCGGGCAGACCAGATTGCCCACGTTTTCAAGGATGACGAGATCCAGATCTTCCGTTCCGAGCTGGCCGATGCCCTGCCGGGTCATGTCCGCGTCCAGATGGCACATCCCGCCGGTGTGGAGCTGAATGACCTTTGTGCCGGTGGCGGCGATGGTCCCGGCGTCCACGTCGGAGTCGATGTCCGCCTCCATGACGCCTGCGCGGATGTCCGCGGGCAGCGCTTTGAGCAGGCGGGTCAGCGTCGTCGTCTTGCCGGAACCGGGCGAGGACATCAGATTGATCAGAAAAACGCCCCGTGCCTTCATTTCGCGGCGCAGCGCCTCGGCGTCGGCGTTGTTGTCGGCAAACACGCTCTGCTTTACTTCGATGATGCGATAGGGATCCATGGCAGCCTCCTCTGTTTTTGCTGGCTAACTTATTTCCATTATACCTTGCCAAAACGGAAATGTCAATTTGAAGTGACCGTTCGTCATCGTCGGCATCTGCGCGAAAAAACGCTTGACATCCGGTGAAAACCGTGCTACAATGCAGAAAACCGTTGAAGAAGAGTGAGTAGATCCTGACACCATTCTTTCAGAGAGCCGCAGGCGGTGGGATTGCGGCAGAAGAGGACCGGACCGAATGGACTTCCGAGGGCGAGCGGAAACAGAGCTTTCTCTGGAGTATGTGAGACGGAGCGGCGCTTCGTGAACAAACGCCGGCGTATATCGGTACGCATGAGTGGGCGCGTGTTTGGCGCGTCAAGCCGGGTGGCACCGCAGGAAGTTTTTTCCTGTCCCAGCAATGCTTGTATTGCAGGGACAGGAGTTTTTGTTTTTTCAGGGGGCGTTGATATGCTGAGAATGAGGCGCTGGCGCACGTGCGCCGAATAACTGTTTTTCTTCTTTGATTCTGATTCTTCACATATTTTTTAGAAAGGCTGGAACATTCTATGAAAAAAATCATCGCGCTTGCGCTTACCGTAGTTTTTACCCTCACGCTGTTCGCCGCCTGCGGCAGCAAGCCCGCATCGGACGACGGCAAGACCTATACCGTCGGCATCTGCAACTATGTGGACGATGCCTCGCTCAATCAGATCGTTGAAAGCATCCGTGCGCAGCTGACCGCCATCGGAGAGGAGAAGGACGTTTCCTTCAACGTGCTCTATGACAACTGCAACGCCGACGCCGGCCTGATGTCGCAGATCATCACCAACTTCCAGACCGATGGCGCGGATCTCCTCGTCGCGGTCGCGACGCCTGTCGCCATTGCGATGCAGGCGGCCACCGAGGACAGCGAAACGCCCGTCGTCTTTGCCGCGGTTTCCGACCCCGTTTCCGTCGGGCTGGTCGAATCGCTGGAGCAGCCGGGCAGCAACCTGACCGGCACCTCCGATTATCTCAACACCGACGCGATCATGAACCTGATCTTCGCGCAGAATCCGGACGCAAAAAAGATCGGCCTGCTCTATGACATCGGACAGGATTCCTCCGCCGCGCCCATCACGCACGCCAAGGAGTTTCTTGATGCCCGCGGCGTGAGCTACGTTGAGCGCACCGGTACGACCGTCGACGAAATCGCACTGGCCGCGCAGGCGCTGGTTTCCGAGGGCGTGGACGCCGTGTTCACCCCGACGGACAACACCGTCATGAAATCCGAGCTGAGCATCTACGAAACGCTGGCCGACGCCGGCATCCCGCACTACGCCGGCGCGGACTCCTTTGCGCTCAACGGCGCCTTCCTCGGCTACGGCGTGGATTATATCAACCTGGGCAAGGAAACGGCCAACATGATCGCGGAGATCCTCCTCGACGGCAAAAAGCCCGCAGAGCTGCCCGTGCGCACCTTTGACAACGGTACGGCGACGATCAACGAGGAGATCTGCGCAAAGCTCGGCTACGACTTCGATGCCCTTCAGGAGGCCTTTGAGCCATACTGCACGGCAATCCAGCGCATCGTGACGGCGGAATACTTTGACGACGTGAAGTAAAAACACCAAGAAAGGAGCGACGGAAATGTCGTTTGCCACCATCCTGACGCTTTTACAGACCGCGCTGGAGCTGGGACTGATCTGCTCCGTAACGGTGCTGGCGCTCTTTCTGAGCTATTCCATGCTGAATGTCTGCGACCTGTCCACCGACGGCTGCTTCACCCTTGGTGCAACCGTTGGCGCGGCCGTCGCGATCGCGGGCCATCCCTATCTGGCGCTTCCGGCGGCGATGGCGGCCGGTGTGCTGTCCGGCCTCTGCACGGCGCTGCTGCAAACGAAAATGGGCGTCAACAGCCTGCTTTCCGGCATCATCGTCAATACGGCGCTGTATTCCGTCAACATTGCGGTGATGGGCGGCTCGTCCGTGCTGAATATGAACAAGACGGCGACGGTGTTCACCAAAATGCGCGCCCTGCTGGAGGGGACGGCTCTTCAGGGACAGTCCCGGCTGATCGTAGCCGCCATTGCTGCGGCGGCGGTCGCCGTGCTGCTGGGTCTGTTTCTCAAAACGCGGCTGGGTCTTGCCATCCGCGCCACCGGCGACAATGCCGACATGGTGCGCTCCTCCTCCATCAACCCTGTGATGACGACCATCATCGGCCTGTGCGTGTCCGGCTCCCTCACGGCCCTGTCCGGCTGCCTGCTCGCGCAGTACCAGAAGGCGGTCAACATCGACATCGGCACCGGCATGGTCACGATCGCGCTGGCCTCTCTTCTCATCGGCGGCGTATTTCTGGGCAGGAGCCGCCTGCCGCTGCGCATCTTCGGCATGATTTTAGGCGCCTTTGTGTTCCGGCTGGTCTACACCGTCGCACTGCGCTTTGATATGCCGGCCTTCATGCTCAAGCTGGTTTCGTCTGTGGTCGTCGTCGCGACGATCTCCATTCCCTATCTCAAGCGGCAGTATCCGCTCTTCAGGCGGCGGATGCAGCACGGAAGGAGGCGCGCGTAATGCTGGAACTGCGCCATATCACCAAAACCTTCAGCCCCGGCACGACCGACGAAAAGAAAGCACTGGACGACGTGTCCCTGCACGCCCTGCCGGGGGATTTCATCACCATCATCGGCGCGAACGGCGCGGGCAAATCCACGCTGTTCAACGCCATTGCGGGCAGCTTTATCACGGATTCCGGCGATCTTCTGCTGGACGGCGAGGACATCACTCTGATGCCGGAGCACAAGCGTGCCAAGCGCATCGGGCGGCTCTTTCAGGATCCCATGCGCGGCAGTGCGCCGGGTATGACCATCGAAGAAAATCTGGCGCTTGCCGCCGGACTGGGCGGCTGGCTGCGGCCTGTTTCCCGTGCGGAAAGGCAGCGCTTCCGCGACCGTATCGCGCTTCTGGGCATGGGACTGGAGGATAGAATGCGCCAGCCGGTCGGCCTGCTCTCCGGCGGCCAGCGGCAGGCACTGACGCTGATGATGGCGACCTTTCACCCGCCCAAGCTGCTGCTACTGGACGAGCACACGGCGGCGCTCGACCCCGCCACGGCAGAAAAGGTGTTGACGCTGACGCAGGACATCGTCCGCGAAAACCGGCTGACCTGCCTGATGATCACGCACAATATGCGCTCGGCCTTACAGCTCGGCAACCGCACGCTTATGATGCACGCCGGGCGGATCGTCATGGACGTTTCCGGTGCAGAGCGCGAAAAGCTGGCGGTGGACGATCTGCTGTTACGCTTCAAGGAAATTTCCGGCAACGCGCTGGACAACGACCGGATGCTGCTGATCTGAAAATACAAGGAGGCTCACGTAAGCGAAGTCCGAATAAGAAAACATAGACGATCCCCCGCAGACAACGTCTGCGGGGGATCGCTGCTTACAACCATTCGCCGAAGAATTTTTTGTTGGAGCAAGGCGTTTTTCCGCAGCGCTACTTTGTGTAACTTAAGGGGAAACGCCGCAGCTCCGGCGAAAAAGGCTCGGCGAAGGGGCTATGGTTTCTTATGAGGACGGAGCATAAGTGAGCCGCCTTGACTTTGCTTACTTATTTCCCCAATTTCAGCGAACGGCGGTAAGCCGAGAGGACGGCGTCCTCCGCCGCGGCGCGGAAGCCTCCGGCCTCCAGTGCGTGCACGCCCGCGATGGTGCTGCCCGCCGGGCTGCACACCGCGTCCTTGAGCGCCGCCGGATGCTCGCCGGTTTCCAGTACCATTTTCGCCGCGCCGAGAACGGTCTGCGCCGCGTACTGCGTTGCCTTGGCCCGCGGCAGGCCGCAGGCCACCGCGGCATCCGCCAGCGCTTCCAGAAATACGTACACAAAGGCCGGGCCGCAGCCGGAGAGCGCGCCGGCCGCGTCGATCAGCCGCTCCGGCAGGGGGTCGAGCCGCCCGGCACAGTGCAGGATGCGGCAGAATTCTGCGGTTTCCTCCGCCGTGACCGCGTCGTTTGCGCAGTAGGGGATCATGCCCTCGCACACTGCCGCCGGGGTGTTCGGCATAATGCGCAGGACGGGATAATCGCCGCCCGCGAATTCCGCGATCTGTGCCATGGAAAGTCCGGCGGCCATACTGACCAGAACGAAGCGGTCGCTGCGCGCCCGCAGAACCGGCGCGATTCCGGAGAGCATCTCCCGCATCATCTGCGGCTTGACGCCGAGGAAGAGATACCGGGCGCGTTCTGCCGCCTCCGTGTTCGTCGCTGCCGCGCAGCCGCAGGACGCGGCGAAGCGCTGCGCCTTTTCCAGCGTCCGGCTGGTGACGAGCACCTGCTCCGGCCCGACGCTTTCCACCGCGGCGCGCGCCAGCGTGCCGCCCATATTTCCTACGCCGATAAAAGCGATCATTGCCTGTTCCTCCTCAACGGATCTGTCCGTTTCCGTGAATGATATATTTATAGGTCGTCAGCTCGCGCAGCCCCATCGGGCCGCGGGCGTGCAGCTTCTGCGTGGAGATGCCCATCTCGCAGCCGAGGCCGAATTCGCCGCCGTCGGTGAAGCGCGTGGAGGCGTTGACATAGACCGCCGCGCTGTCCACGCCGCGCACGAAGGCGTCCGCCGCGGCCTTGTCAGAGGTGATGATCGCCTCGCTGTGTCCGGTGGAGTGCGCCGCGATGTGGGCGATCGCCTCCTGCACGCTGCCGACGACCTTGATTGCCAGGATATAGTCCAGAAATTCCGTGTCAAAGTCCTGCGGCCCGGCGGGCGTGCCGCCGATGATGCGATGCGCCTCCTCATCCGTGCGCAGCTCCACGGGGGGCTTGCCCGCTGCAATGCGTGCGTCCGTCAGTGCCCGCTTCAGCGCAGGCAGGAAGGCCTCCGCGATGTCCCGGTGGACGAGGCAGACCTCCTCGGCGTTGCAGACCGAGGGACGGCTGGCCTTGGCATTTTCGATAATATTCAGAGCCATGTAGGGGTCGGCCGCGCGGTCGACATAGACATGGCAGATACCGGTGCCGGTCTGGATGCAGGGCACCTTCGCCTGCTCGGTGCAGGTGCGGATGAGCCCCGCGCCGCCGCGGGGAATCAGCAGATCAATGTAGCCCACACCGTGCATCAGCTCCACGGCGCTCTCGCGCGAGGTGTCCTCGACGAGAGAAACCAGCGCCTCCGGCAGCTCCGCCTGCGTCAGTCCCTCGCGCAGCGCTCTGGTGACGGCGGCGGCGGAGCGCCACGCCTCCCTGCCGCAGCGCAGGAGGCAGGCGTTGCCGCTTTTGATGCACAGAGCCGCCGCATCCGAGGTGACATTCGGGCGGCTTTCGTAGATGATGGCGATCACGCCCAGCGGGACCGCCGTTTTTTCGATCACAAGGCCGTTCGGCCGTTCTTCCCGCGCGAGGATCTCCCCCACGGGGTCTGGCAGCGTTGCCACGGCGCGCAGGCCGTCGGCCATTGCCGCAATGCGGGATCTGGTCAAAAGCAGACGGTCGAGCATCACATCGCTGATCTTTCCCTTGGCGGCGGCCATATCCTCGGCGTTCGCCGCGAGAATGTCCTCCGTGTGCCGCCAGATGGCTTCGGCCATGCTAAGAAGCGCCGTGTTCTTCTGCGCGCTGTCCGCAGCGGCAAGCAGCGGCGCGGCGGCCTTGGCCGACTGCATCAGTTCCAGTGTCGTCATGTCGGTTTCCTCCCCAGAAAGCGTGTTCCGATGCGCTGACCTTCCACGATCGCGTAGAGGTTTTCCGGCCGGTCGCCGTTGGCGATGACCATATCGCAGCCCGCCTCCGTCACGAGCTTCGCCGCATTGAGCTTCGTCGTCATGCCGCCCGTGCCGAGGCCGGATACGCTGCCGCCGCCCAGCACCAGAATGTCCGGCGTGAGCTCGCGCACCTCGCCGATCAGCGTTGCGTTCGGGTCGGTGTGCGGGTCGCCGGTATAAAGGCCGTCGATGTCCGACAGCAGAATGAGCAGGTCCGCACCCGCGCTGACCGCCACGACAGCGCCCAGCGTGTCGTTGTCGCCGATGACGATCTCCTCGGTGGCGATGGTGTCGTTTTCGTTGATGACCGGCAGAACGCCCAGCTCCAGCAGACGGAAGAGCGTGTTATGGA
>CAKUMR010000019.1 GCA_934667865.1 uncultured Oscillospiraceae bacterium
GCCCTGCAGGGCGCGGCTGCCTCCGGGCAGACCACGGGCAGCATCCGCCGCAGCACGGACTACGGCGTATTCGGCACGATCCGCATCCCGCAGAAACAGGCCATCCCGGTCGCACAGGCCGGGGATGCACACACGGGAAGCGCCAGCATCTACTCCTGCGTGAGCGGCAGCCGGCCGCAGGTCTATGAGATCAACATTCTGGAGATCGACCTGCAGGAGGCGCACGGCAGAAACTTTCTGATCGAGGTGACAGACCCGGCGCTTTTGCGGAGCACCGGCGGCATCGTGCAGGGGATGTCGGGCAGTCCCATCGTGCAGGACGGGCGGCTCATCGGCGCGGTGACGCACGTGCTGATCAACCAGCCCTCGCGCGGCTATGGTATTTTCATTCAGAATATGCTCGCCGCGGCGCAGGAGCAGCAGAAAGCGGCATAATGAGCAAGCCTCTCCGGCTGCGCCGGAGAGGCTTGCTGTTTATAATAGTGTTCCCTCGTAGACAGCGTCTGCACAACCGGTCAGGTAGAGGGCACTGTCTGCGGGGTCGTAGTCCACCGTCAGAATGCCGCCGTCGTTCTGCACGCGCGTCTGCCGGCCGGGAACCAGTCCGCGAAGCGTCAGCGCCGCGACGGTCGCGCCGTTGCCGGTGCCGCAGGCCAGCGTGAAGTCCTCCACGCCCCGTTCAAAGGTCAAAAGGCGCAGCTCGTTTTCGCCTGTCAGCTGGTAAAGATTGACATTCGCGCCGCGGGGAAAGGCCGGATCGCTGCGCAGTGCGCGCGCCTCTTCGCGCAGCTCGTCCCGGCTCCGGGAGAGATCGGCGCAGAGGACGGCATGGGGAATCCCCGGCTCGCCCAATTCCAGATAATCGCAGCCGGGCTTCGCGTCCCGGCGCAGATTGTAGGGCGAATTGAGGCGGATGCGGTAGCGGTCCGCGGCAAGGCGCTCGCCCGTCACAAGGCCCGCGGGCGTTTCGATGCGCGGCTGCCCTGCGGACAGACCGTGATCCACGCAGTAGCGGCACAGGCAGCGCGCGCCGTTGCCGCACATTTCGGCGGTCGTGCCGTCGTTATTGTAAAAGAGCATCTTGCAGTCGCCGCCGGCCTCCGGGGCTTCCAGCACCATCAGGCCGTCCGCGCCGACGGAAAAATGCCTGCGGCACAGCCGTTTGGCAAGAAGCGGCAGCTCCTCGTGGGAAAGCGCGCCGCCGAAGTTCTCGATGACGATAAAATCGTTGCCCGCGCCGCACATTTTGGTAAACTTCATACTTTTTCCTCCTGAATTTGCTTCGCGCCCTCCAAATCGGCGCGCAGGCAGAGCGCCTGCCAGCCGGGACACGCCTCCGGCAGTCCGGCAGCCAGCTGCGACGCGGCCTCGCCGCTGTCCGTGATGCACAGGCAGGTCGGCCCCGCACCGGAAATGCAGAACGCACCGAAGCGCGCCGCCAGCTCCTGCGCGGCCTCATAGCCCGGAATCAGCGTCTTACGGTAGGGCTGATGCAGCCGGTCGTCCAGCGCCAGCCGCAGCAGGGACATATCCGCCGTTTCCAGCGCACGCAGCAGCAGCGCCGCGTGGGAAACATTGAATACCGCGTCCGCAAAGGGTACGGTCTTGGGCAGCACCGAGCGGGCAAGCCGCGTGCTGAGCGGAAATCCCGGCACCAGCGCGACAAAATGCAGCCGCTCCGACAGCGGAAAGCGCGCCGTGACCGGCGTTTTTCCGTCCATCATGCTGGCCGTCAGCCCGCCGAAGAGCGTAGGTGCAAGGTTGTCCGGGTGTCCCTCCAGCTCCGTGCAGAGCGTCAGCAGCTCCGTCCTGGAAAGCGGGCTTCCGTGCAGGGCGTTGGCCGCCAGCGCGCCGGCAGCCAGCATAGCAGAGGACGAGCCGAGGCCGCGGCAGACCGGGATCTCCGCCCGCACGCGCAGCGCCAGACCGTCCTCCGGCAGGCCGAGCGCCTGCGTCACGCGGTCATAGGCGCGGACGGACAGGTTTTCCCGGTTGCAGAATTCCGCCGGGCAGCCCGTGATCTCCAGCCCGCTCTCGCGGCGCTCGAAGGTATATACATTATATAGCGTCAGCGCGCAGCCGAAGGAGTCGAAGCCCGGCCCCAGATTCGCCGTCGTCGTGGGGACGCGGAGCGTTATGCGTTCCATTCTTCCACCTTCCCGTTCACATAGGCCTGCATCCGGTCGCGGTCGACGCAGTCGCGGTGCAGCACCGGCTTGTCCGCAAGCTGCGCCAGCGCCCGCGGCACCGGCACGCCCGTCGCGTCGTGCAGCCGCTGCATCAGCCCGAATTCGTCGCCGGAGGCATCCCCGCCGATCGCGCACAGCACGGCCGCCGGGAATTTATAGGGCGAGGCCGTGGAGAGCACCACGAGCGGCGCTTCCGAGCCGCTTTCGCGCGCGTATTCGTCTGCCACGTGCCACGCGACGGCCGTGTGCGTATCCATCAGATACCCATACTCGCGCCAGACGCGCCCAATCGTTTCCTCCGTCTGCTCGTCGTCGCAGCAGCCGCAGGAGAATTCCGCCTGCAATCGAGCAAGCAGCGCATCGTCCACGCGGTAGACGCCCTCCTCGCGCAGACGGCGCATATACTCAGCCACCCGCGCCGCGTCGCCCTGCGACAGCAGGAACAGCAGGCGTTCCAGATTGCTGGACACCAGAATGTCCATGGAGGGCGAAAGCGTCTTATAAAACGGCCTGCGGCGGTCATAGACGCCCGTGCGCAAAAACTGCGTCAGCACGTCGTTGCGGTTGGACGCGCAGACGAGCCGCCCGACGGGCAGGCCCATTTCCTTGGCAAAATAGCCCGCGAGAATGTCCCCGAAGTTCCCGGTCGGTACGACGAAATCTACCTTCTGCCCGATGCCGATGCGCCCGCTGCGCACCAGATCGGCATAGGCCTTAAAATAGTATACCACCTGCGGCGCAAGACGGCCGATGTTGATGGAATTGGCGGAGGACAGCCGGACGTGTGCGCCCTCCGGCACCCCGGCGGCAAAGATGTTCTTCACGCCGGTCTGCGCGTCGTCGAAGTTGCCGCGCACCGCGCAGACGCAGACGTTGCTTCCCTCCTGCGTGACCATCTGCGCCTTCTGCACCTGGGAAACGCCCTGTTCCGGGTAAAACACCACGATGCGCGTTCCCTCCACGTCGCGGAAGCCCTCCAGCGCGGCCTTGCCGGTGTCGCCGGAGGTCGCCGTCAGGATGACGATCTGCTCACGCATGCCCTCCTGCCGCCGCGCAGCGGTGATAAGCTGCGGCAGCATGGAAAGCGCCACGTCCTTGAAGGCCGAGGTCGGTCCGCGGAACAGCTCCAGCACGTAGCGTCCACCGACGGCAGCCAGCGGCGTCAGATCCTCCGTCTCAAATTTTCCGGCGTAGGCGCGGCGCACCAGAGCGCCCATATCCTCAAAATCCGGCAGCAGGAAGGCCAAAATGCGCTCGGCCATGCCCAGCGTGTCCAGCGCCAGAACGCCGCGCCAATCGAAGCCGCCCAGCTCCTTTCGGATATACAGGCCGCCGTCCGGCGCAAGTCCCTGCAAAACCGCCTGCGTGGAGGTCGCCGTCAGATTTTCGTTTCTCGTGCTCTGATAAATCATAGAAACCACCCATCTTTTATTCTTGCAATTCTCTGGATTATATGATATACTGTTTTCCGGAAAAATGCAAGTGTTTTTGTGGCGGAAACACTTGCCCGTGAAAAATGGAGAAAAAGTGATGAACGACAGGAAAAAACCGATGCAGATCGGACTTTTGGGCTTCGGAACCGTCGGCGGCGGCGTGTACGAATTCGTGCAGGGCAGAAGCGACATGGAGATCAGATATGTGCTCAGCCGACGGCCGCGGCCGGAGCTTTCCTGCGCCGTGACGGCGGATTTTTTGGAGATCGTTTCCGACCCGGCGGTGGACGTGATCATCGAGGCCATCGGCGGGATGTCCCCGGCCTACGAATACGTCACCGCGGCCCTGCGCGCGGGCAAGCACGTCATCACCGCCAACAAGCTGCTGATCGCCGCGCACTACCGCGAGCTGGTCACGCTGGCGCAGGAGAACGGCGTCGCGCTGCGCTGCTCGGCCGCCGTGGGCGGCGGCATTCCGTGGCTTTCCAATCTGGAAAAGACGCTCGAGCAGGAGCCGGTCGTGCGCATCAGCGGCATCATGAACGGCACGACGAACTACATCCTCGACCGGATGCACACGGACGGCGGCAGCTTCTCCGCCGCGCTTGCGCAGGCGCAGGCGCTCGGCTACGCCGAGGCCGACCCTACGCAGGACTTAAACGGCGGCGACATCCGCCGCAAGCTCGTCATCTCGGCCAACATCGCCTTCGGCTGCGTGCTCGACGAGCGCGAGGTCGCCGTGATGGGCATTGATGCTCTGCGTGCCGCCGACATTGCCGCCTTCCGGCGCATGGGGCGCGTATGCAAGCTGGTCGCAGGGGCAAGAAAGCTGCCGGACGGCGTTGCGGCCTATATCGAGCCCGCGCTGTTTCTCCCTGCCGCGCACGAGGCGGCCGTGCCGGAGAACTTCAATCTCATCTCCCTGACCGGCCTGCACATCGGCAAGCAGAGCTTCTACGGGCAGGGCGCCGGGCGTTACCCCACGGCATATAATGTCTTGCAGGACTGCGTAGACGTGCGCAACGGCCTGCACCATTTCTACACCTCGGCGCTGCGGCCGGCCCACGTGGACAACCGCAGCATTGCGCGTCCGTATTACGTCCGCACGGAGGGCATCGACAAATGGCTTCAGTCGCATATTGACAAAATTCTTGACTGCGGTATAATAACAGAGTCTGTAACTGTAACGGAAATACACCAATGGGCGCAAGAAAGAAAGCAGACGGGTGCGGAGTGCTTTTTCGCCTCCCTCCGCTGATGAGGAATCTATTTTATGTTGAAAGTTTTGAAATTCGGCGGCTCCTCCATGGCTGACGCCGCGCACTACCGGCAGGTCCGCCGGATCGTGGAGTCCGACCCGGAGCGCCGTGTGGTGGTCGTTTCCGCCGCAGGCAAGCGTCACAGCGACGACACCAAGATCACCGATCTTCTCTACCTTTGCTACGCGCATCTGCAATACGGCGTTTCCTGCGACGATATCTATCAGATGATCGTCAGCCGCTACTGCGCCATCCGCGACGAGCTGGGGCTCAGGACCGATCTGGAAACGGAATTTGCTGCGCTGCGCGAGCGCATGAGCAAGGGGATGCCGCAGGATGAGCTGGTCTCCCGCGGCGAATACTTCTCCGCCATCCTGATGGCGGAATATCTGGGCTTTGAGTTCATCGACGCCTCGCGCTGGCTCTACTTCCACTATGACGGCACCATCGACCAGGGCAAGTCCTACGCCACGCTGCGCACGCTGGCCAAGGACAAGAAGGTCGTCATCCCCGGCTTCTACGGTCTGATGCCCGACGGAAAAATCCGCACGCTCACCCGCGGCGGCTCGGACATCACGGGCGCGCTGGCGGCGGCCGCACTGGATGCCAGCGTCTATGAAAACTGGACGGACGTTTCCGGCGTCCTGATGGCCGACCCCAGTATCGTCGACAATCCCAAGACCATCGACCGCGCTACTTACTCCGAGCTGCGCCAGCTCTCCTATTCCGGCGCGCAGGTGCTGCACGAAATGACGGTATTCCCCGTCCGGGAGAAGAACATTCCCCTGAACATCCGCAACACCAACGAGCCAAACCATCCCGGCACACTGATTTCCGACGATTTCATCGAGCCGCCCAACACCCAGCGCTTCATCACGGGCATCGCGGGCAAACGGGATTTTTCTATCGTCACCATCTCCAAAAAGGGGCTGTCCGGCTCCACCGGCACCCTGCGGACGATTCTCGGCATCATGGAGAAAAACGGCGTCGCCATCAGCTATACCCCCTCCGGCATTGACTGCATCTCTCTGGCCATGCCGACGGAAAAGCTCTCCTCTCATCTCTATACCATCATAGACGAGATTCGCTCCGAGATCAAGCCCGACAGCATCAAGGTCACGGATAACATTGCCGTGGTGGCGATCGTCGGCCGGAAGATGGCCTTCCGCGCCGGTACCTCCGGCAAGATCTTCGCCGCCCTCGGCCAGCGCGGGATCAACATCCGCATGATCTCTCAGGGGCCGGAGGAGCTGACCATCATCATCGGCGTGGACAACAAGGATTACGCCGATACCATCCGCGTGTTGTATAATGCGTTTGTAAAATAGGAGGTCCCTATGAAACAGTATAAGGTCGCCATTCTCGGCGCTACCGGCGCCGTCGGCCGCGAAATGATGAAAATTCTCGCAGAGCGCCACTTCCCCATCTCGGAGCTGCATCTGCTGGCGAGCAAGCGCAGCGCCGGCAAGGTCGTGGAATGGGAGGGCCGCCCCGTCATGATCGAGGAGGCCTGCGACGAGGCATTCCAGGGCATCGACATCGTGCTCGGCGCCGCGGAAAACGACATCGCAAAGCAGTTTGCCCCCGCCATCGTCAAGGCAGGCGCGGTCTTTGTGGACAATTCCTCCGCGTTCCGTCTGGATGAGGACGTGCCGCTCATCGTCCCGGAGATCAACCCCGAGGACGTGAAGAACCACCATGGCATCATCTCCAACCCCAACTGCTCGACGATCATCACCGTCACCGCAGTCAACGCCCTCAACGCCATCAGCCCCATCCGCACCATGGTCGCCTCGACCTATCAGGCGGTGTCCGGCGCGGGCGCGGGCGGCCCGCTGGAGCTGGCGCAGGAGATCGACGCGCTGCGCAGCGGCGCTTCCTTCGAGCCGAAGGTGTTCTCCCATCAGATCGCCTATAACCTCATCCCGCAGATCGGCAGCGAGCAGTTTGAGGGCTACACCAGCGAGGAGATGAAGATGCAGAACGAGGGCCGCAAGATCATGCACCTGCCCGAGCTGCGCGTGAACTGCACCTGCGTGCGCGTCCCTGTGGTGCGCAGCCACTCCATCTCCGTCACGATGCACTTCGACCGTCCCATTTCCGTCAAGGAGGCGCGCCGCGCGATCGCAAGCGCTCCCGGCTGCCGTCTGGTGGACGACCTGAAGAACAAGGCCTACCCCATGCCGCTGGACACCTCTGATCAGGATCTCGTCTTTGTCGGACGTATCCGCCCCGACCTCACGGACGACAATGGTCTGACGCTCTGGTGCTGCGGCGACCAGGTCCGCAAGGGCGCGGCGACCAACGCCGTGCAGATCGCGGAGCTGCTGATCGAAAAGGAATAAAGAATAAAGTTTTGCGATTCCCGCTTTTGCGGGAATCGCTTTTGTTTACACTTTGTTTCTTGCTTCCATACGGTTTTTCTGTTAAAATATAGAAAGAATTTACATTTTCCCACGCCGGACAACCCAATCGCGCCCGCGTAGAAAGGTGGAATTAATCGTTGAACAAAATGCTCTTCGGAAGAAACAAAACCGCCATTGTCGAAAAAATGCAGGAATCCCTGCGCTCCACCCTGCCGATCATCCTCATTGTCGCCGTGCTGTGCCTGACGATCGCGCCCTTGCAGCCGGATCTTCTTCTGAGCTTTTTAATCGGCAGCGTGCTGATCATCGTGGGCATGGGGCTGTTCTCCCTCGGCGCAGAGATCTCCATGACCCCCATCGGCAACAAGATCGGCACCTCCCTCACCCGCACGCGGAATCTTCCGCTCATTCTCGGCGTGAGCTTTCTGCTCGGCTTTGCCGTAACCGTCGCGGAGCCGGATTTGCAGGTGCTGGCCAAGACCGTCCCGCACATCGACTCGACCGTCCTGCTGATCGCCGTCGGCGCGGGCGTGGGCTTTTTCCTGTCGGTGTGTATGCTGCGCATCCTGACCGGCTTCCGGCTGCGCTGGCTGCTGCTGGCCTTTTATGGCATCGTCTTCGCGCTGGCGGCCTTTACCGACGCTGATTTTCTGAGCATCGCCTTTGACTCCGGCGGCGTGACCACCGGGCCGATGACCGTGCCGTTCATCCTTGCGCTGGGTCTGGGCGTTTCCAACGCCCGAAGCGACGATCAGGCGGAGTCCGACAGCTTCGGTCTGGTCGCGCTGTGCTCCATCGGCCCCATTCTTGCCGTCCTGCTGCTCGGCTTCTTCTACGCCGGAAACGATGCCTCTCCGGCGCTGGACAGCGTTTCCTATGCCTCGACCGCCGATATCGGCCGGGCATATCTGCATGGGCTCCCTGTCTATCTGGGCGAGATGGCCTTTGCGCTCGCTCCCATCGTGGGCATTTTCCTGCTGTTTCAGATTTTCCGTCTGCGCCTGTCAAAGCGCAGTCTTGCAAAGATTCTGACCGGCATCGTCTACACCTACCTTGGCCTTGTGCTCTTCCTCACCGGCGTGAACGTCGGCTTCTCCGCACTGGGCGCGGTGCTGGGGCAGGCGCTGGCCGTCGGCTGGACAAAATGGCTGATGATCCCGCTCTGCGCGCTGCTGGGCTGGTTCATCATCTCTGCCGAGCCCGCCGTGGCCGTGCTGGAAAAGCAGATCGAAGAGGTCAGCGCGGGCGCGATCCCCGGGAAGGTTATCAAGCGCAGTCTTTCCGTCGCCATCGCCGCGGCCATGGCGCTGTCCATGCTGCGCGTGCTGACGGGATTGCCGCTTCTGTACTTTCTTGCCCCCGGCTACGCCCTCGCGCTGGCGCTGTCCTTCTTTGTCCCGGACATCTACACCGCCATCGCCTTTGACTCCGGCGGCGTGGCCTCCGGCCCCATGACGGCGACCTTCATGCTGCAATTCATGATCGGCGCGAGCACCGCCCTCGGCGGCAATCCGCTGAAGGATGCCTTCGGCATTGTCGCCATGGTCGCAATGATGCCCCTGATCTCCATTCAGCTGGTCGGCTTCTACTACAAGCGCAAGGCCGGAAAGGCGGCCGCCCCCGCCGAGGAATACGGCGATTTCGACATCGTGGAACTCTGGGAGGTGGATGCCGCATGAATTATGTAATCTCCATCTGTGATCCTCGCGCACTGAACACCCTGACGGAGCTGTGCACGGAGCTGGAGCTGCCGCTCAGCGTGGTGGTACACGCCCACGGCACCGCCGTACGCAGTATGCTGGACATACTGGGCATAGAGAGCAACGAAAAGCGCGTCGTTCTGACCATTGCGACGCAGGAGAAAACACGCCGCCTGATCGACGAGCAGAAGCGCCGTCTGTTCATCGGCGTGCCGGGACACGGAATCGTCGTGTCCGTTCCCATCAAAAGCATCGGAGGAGGAAAGACCGTGGCATTTTTAGGTGACAACCCGCAGAGCGTAAAGTATACGCCGGAGCTGAATTATTCCTATGAACTGATTGTGGCCATCGCCAACGAGGGACGCACCGATATGGTGATGAATGCCGCTCGAAGCGCAGGCGCAGCCGGTGGCACCGTTCTGCATGGCAAGGGCACCGGCTCGGACAAGGCGGAAAAATTCTATTCCGTTTCCATCGCGCAGGAAAAGGAGGTCATCCTCATCGTCGCAAAGGCCGAGCAGAAGGCCGGCATCATGCGGGCGATCCTGGAAAAAGCCGGCCCGAACACCGAGGCCGGAACGATCGTCTTTTCCCTGCCCACCAGCGAAGTCGCGGGCTTCGGCCTGCTGTAAGAAAGAAGATAGTCCATGAAGTACGATTTCACCACGCTGCTCGACCGGCACGGCAAAGATTCCATCGCCGCGGACCTCATTCCGTGGGAGGTGAAGCCCGACCCCGGCGTTTCCGCCATCCCCATGTGGGTCGCGGACATGAGCTTCCCCACCGCGCCGCCCATTCTGGAGGCCATCCGCGCGCGGCTGGAGATGCCGAACTTCGGCTATTTCCGTCTGCCGGATTCCTATTTTGACGCCATCATCCGCTGGCAGCGCCGCCGCAACGGCGTGCAGGCGCTGACCCCGGCGGACATCGGCTATGAAAACGGTGTGCTGGGCGGCGTTGCCTCGGCGGTCTGCGCCCTGAGTGCGCCCGGCGACCCCATTTTGGTACATTCTCCGACCTATATTGGCTTCACGCACACGCTGAACGATCTCGGCCGCAAGATCGTTCATTCCCCCCTGCGGCGCGACGAAGCCGGTGTCTGGCGCATGGACTACGAGGACATGGACGCGCAGCTCAAGGCGCACCATATCCATCTGGCGATCCTCTGCTCTCCGCACAACCCCTGCGGCCGCGTCTGGGAGCGCCGGGAACTGGAAAAGGCCATGGAGGTCTACGCCGCCAACGACTGCTATGTCATTTCCGACGAGATCTGGTCGGACATCATCCTGCCCGGCCACCGGCACATTCCCACGCAGTCCGTGTCCGACGACGCAAGGCAGCGCACGATCGCCTTCTACGCACCGAGCAAGACCTTCTCGCTGGCGGGCCTGATCGGCTCGTACCACATCATCTACAATTCCTACCTCCGCGACCGGGTGCAGCGCGTGAGCGGCTCCACGCACTACAATGACTGCAACGTGCTGTCCCTGCACGCGCTTCTGGGCGCATACAGCGAGGCCGGGGAGGAATGGGTGGACGAAATGCGGCAGGTGATAGACGAGAACTGCCGCTATGCCTGTGAATTCATTGCGGCGCACTTCCCCGGCGTGCGGGTCATGCGCCCGCAGGGAACGTATATGCTCTTCCTCGACTGCGGGGACTATCTGCGTGAGCGCGGAGAATCGCTGCGTGAGCTGGCACACCGCGGCGTGCGCGCCGGTGTGATCTGGCAGGACGGCGAGGCGTTCGAGTTCCCGGACAGCATCCGCATGAATCTCGCGCTGCCGAAGGCACTCCTCGTCGAGGTGATGGAACGGCTGAGAAAATACGCTTTTCTGTAAAATCAAGGCTCGCCGCTTCGCGGCGAGCCTTCGTTGTTTTGTACAAAATTTTAAGGCACGATTGACAACATTCTCGTCGTAAGTTATAATAAAGAATATTTCCAGTCACCCTGAAAGGACATTCCCATGTACGACAAAATTCCCGTTCTGCTTGACGGCGATCCCGGCCACGACGATGCCATCGCCTGGATGCTGGCCGCATCCAGCCCGAAGCTGGACATTCGCGCCGTGACCTCCGTCTGCGGCAACCAGACGATAGAAAAAACCACCTACAATGCCCTGCGC
>CAKUMR010000020.1 GCA_934667865.1 uncultured Oscillospiraceae bacterium
CGATCTCCCGATGGGAGAGCGTCAGAATTTCCTCGCCGTCCATCCGGAAGGAGCCGGAATCCGCCCGGAGGATGCGGTTCAGGCACTTGAGCAGCGTGCTCTTGCCCGCGCCGTTGTTGCCGAGAATGGCCAGGAAACGGCCATCCTCCAGATCAAAGCCGACCTGATTCAGCACATTTCTGCCGCCGCGGTAGTGGAAGCTGATATTCTTTGCGGAAATCATGCCTTTTTCCTCCCTCTGAACAGGAGATACAGGAACAGCGGTCCGCCGAGGAAGGACGTCAGCGCACCGATGGGCAAAATCACCGGCATGAGCACAACCCGCGCCAGAAGATCGCCCAGCAGAAGGAGCGTCGCGCCCGCCAGAATGGAACCGGGAATCAGATAGACGTGGTTGTTGCCCACCACAAGGCGCACGATGTGCGGCGCGACCAGCCCGATGAAATTGATCAGACCGACGTTGGACACGATCACCGAGCAGGCAAGGCAGGCCAGCAGCATATTGACCAGCGTGAGCCGCTGCACGTTGATGCCGAGGCTCTGCGCGGTTTCCTCGCCGCTGAGCAGTGCGTTGTAGTCCCAGCGGTGGGCAAAGCAGTAGACGATCAGCAGAAGGACGACAAGCGCCATCCACCGCAGGTCACCCCAGCCCGTGCTGCCAAGATCGCCGAAGGTCCAGTAGACCAGCGAGGCAAGCGCGACTTCGTCGGCAAAATACTGCATCAGGGTCGTCGCACCGGTGAGCATGGAGCTGATGGCCACGCCCGCAAGCACGATCCCTTCGGAGGAGATCTGCCGGAAGCGGCTCAGCGCCAGAATGATGGCCGCCACCGCCAGCGACCCGGCAAAGGACAGCAGCGGGATCGCCCAGCCGCCGGACCCGGCAATGCCAAGACCGATGATGGCCAGAGCCGCGCCGAAGGTCGCTCCCTGCGACACGCCGAGCGTTGATGCCGAGGCCAGCGGATTGTGCAGGATCGCCTGTAAAATGCAGCCCGCAAGCCCCAGCCCCGCGCCTGCGACGATCGCCGTGCAGATGCGCGGCAGGCGGTTGCTGCGCACGACCAGATTGATCTTCTGATCGGACGCTCTGCCGAAAATGCCGCGAATCAGCTCTGTAATCGGGGTGTCATAAGAACCTGCGCGCAGGGAGAGCAGAAAGGCCGCCAGCAGCAGGACTGCAAGAAAAATCAGAAATAAGATGCTTTTTCGCTGTTTTTTCAGATAATCCGATCCGTGCGGATTATTCTCCAATGGTAATCTGACGGAACTCATAGCCCGCCTCCTTCAGATCGGCATAGGGGTTCGTGCCGAGCAGCTCGGTGAAGATCTCCCCCGCCTTTTCCACGGGGTCGACGTCCTTGAACTGCTCCGGGAACATCACGCAGGCGGCGTAGTAGGCATCGGCCAGCGCCGTTTCCAGATTGGACGCGGAGGAGCGGAAGGAGATCTGCGAGTAGACTCTCCCCTCCTTGACCGCCGTCAGACTGTTGTAAAAGTCCGGATGCGCCGCGTAGTCCTCACGGATGAGATCCATGCCGTTGAAATCAAGGAAGATATAGTCGGGATCCCACGCCAGCACCTGCTCCACATCGATGCTGAACGCGCCGGTCTGGCCGGTCGTATCGGCAAGGTTCTGCGCATGGATGAGCTCGAAGGGACCGTAGCCCGCCTCCGTACCCTCAAAGCCGTGCGCGCCCTTGAAGGAAACGCCGCCGACGTAGACCGTTGGCTTGTCGGCGTTCTCGATGCTCGCCGTGCGCTCGTCCAGATCGGCCTGCACACCGCGCAGGTAGGCCGTCAGCTCGTCGGCGCGGTCGGTCTTCCCGTACAGCTCGCCCAGAATCCGGATGGTTTCGTAGGCCTTGTCGTCCAGTGTCGTATCGCTGCCGGGGACGACCACGACGGGGATCCCCGTCTTTTCGCTCAGCTCGTCGGCATTCTGCTTGGCATAGGCGCTCATCACGATGACCTGCGGGTCGGCGGCAATGATCTGTTCGACGTAGGGCTCGCCGTTGGTGCCGGTGACCGGCAGATCTCTGAATTTTTCGAAGTTGACATAATTGTACAGGCGGCTCATGCCGGCCTTGGTTTCATAGTCCTCCACGCCGACGACCAGATCGGCCGCGCCGACGTAGCAGCTGTAGCGCAGCGCGCCCACGCCCACGCAGACGATGCGTTCGACCGTGGCCGGAACCTCGACCTCGCGGCCCTCCGCGTCGAGCAGAACGCGGGTCTGCGGGGTGGATTCGGAGGGAGCGGCGCTCGGCTCCTCGGTGGATTCGGAGGGCACGGAGCCTTCCGTGGGGGACTGATTTGCGCAGCCCGCCGCCAGCACAAGCAGCACGGCCAGCGTCAGCGCCAGGGCAAGGAATTTCTTCATGATAGCCTTCTTTCTGCGCCGGTAAGCTCCGGCGCGCGTTTGATCGGCTACATCATAGCAAATCCCGTATGTTCTGAGAAGCCCCCTGGGGGGTTGTTTTTTTATCCTTTTTTCTCGTTTTCGATGCGTTTTACGATCTCGTCCAGCGAAAGGCCGGTTTCTCTGGCGATCCCGGCCAGATCGTCGTATTCGTACTTCTCGCGTACCGTGCCGTAGCCCTCGGCGCGTTTGACGCGCACACTGCCGAAGCTCGTTTCCACCTGCTCCACGCTGCGGCAGAGGGTGTAGCGTCGGGAGAGATTCTCGCGCACGCCCAGCGTCGTCGTGTGCAGGAAAATGAGCCGCAGCAGCTCCTCCCGCTGCGCCTGCCGGCACATGACGCTCAGAAGCACGCCGGGGCGGGACTTCTTCATCCCGACCGGAACGGTATAGGCCTCCAGCGCGCCCGCCTCAAAGAAGCGCTCCAGCGCGAAGCCGATGCGCTCGGCCGTCATGTCGTCCAGATTGCAGGAAAGCTCGCAGACCTCGTCGCCCGTTTCGCCGGTCTCGCCCAGCAGGGCGCGGACGCAGTTGGCCATGGGGAAGTCTTTCTTGCCCATGCCGTAGCCGATGCGCTCCACGCGCATCACGGGCATGGGGCCGAACTCCGTCACGAAATGGCGCAGCAGCGCCGCGCCCGTCGGGGTGCAAAGCTCTCCGCGAATTTCTCCGCCGTAGACCGGCACACCGCGCAGAAGCCATGCCGTCGCCGGCGCAGGCACCGGCAGCACACCGTGCGCGCAGCGCACATGGCCGCTTCCGACGTGTACCGGAGAGGCCGTCACGCGCTCCGGCGCCAGCTTTTCCATAAGCCAGCACACCGCCGTCACGTCTGCAAGCGCGTCCAGACTGCCCACCTCGTGGAAGTGGATCTGCGTGACCGGAACGCCGTGCACGTGGCTCTCCGCCTCCGCGATCAGGCCGTACACTGCGGCGACATCCCGCCGCACCCGTTCGGAGACCGGGAGGTGCGCAATGCGGTGCTCGATCGCGTGCAGGGCGCTGTGCTCGTGGTCATGATGGTCATGGTCATGCTCGTGCTCATGGTCGTGGCCATGGGGATGCTCGTCCTCCTCCGCGCCGCCGACCGCCACGCGCATATGCGTGCCGGTGATGCCGCACTTCTCCGCGGCCTCCGCGCAGACCTCGACCCCCGGCAGGCCCAGCGCGTTCATCTGCGCCAGAAATTGCTGTTTCCCCTTCTCATCCAGCAGCTCATACAGCGCCGCCGTGAGCATATCGCCCGCGGCGCCCATGCCGCAGTCCAGATACAACGTTTTCATCGTTTTGCCTCCATATGGTTGATGCGGCTGGCGAGATAGCCCGCGCCGAAGCCGTTGTCGATATTCACCACGGACACGCCGCTGGCGCAGGAATTAAGCATGGAGAGCAGCGCTGACACGCCCCCGAAGGACGCACCGTAGCCCACGCTGGTCGGCACGGCGATGACCGGGCAGTCCACCAGACCGCCGACCACGCTGGCAAGCGCCCCCTCCATTCCCGCGATGGCGATCACGACCGAAGCGCTCATGATCTCGTCCAGATTGGAAAGCAGACGGTGCAGCCCCGCCACGCCCACGTCGTACAGCCGCAGCACCTCGTTGCCGAGGGCCTGCGCCGTCAGCGCCGCCTCCTCCGCGACCGGGATGTCGCTGGTGCCGCCGGTCACGACGGCGATTTTCCCGATGCCGTCCGGCTGCGGGAGCGTTCCGACGATGCCGACTCTGGCCGTTTTGTCGTATTGCAGCGGAATCTCCCGGCCGATCTCCTCCGCGGCTTCCTCGCACAGGCGCGTGATGAGGACGGTTTTCTGCCCGTGCGCCTGCATGGTTCGCAGGATGCCCAGCATCTGCGCGGGCGTTTTCCCCGCGCCGTAGATCACCTCGGCCGCCCCCTGCCGGAATTTCCGGTGCAGGTCGACCTTGGCAAAGCCGATGTCCTCAAAGGGCTGGGTCTTGATCTTCAGAAGCGCCTCCTCCACGGAAAGCGTACCGTCCTTTACCGACGCAAGCACCTGCTTCAGTTCGCTCATTTCCGCACCTCCAGATCAAGGCAGACCGACAAATAGTCGCTGCCTAGCTTCTTCACGATCTCCTCCCGGTGCGCCAGCAGCAGCGGAAGCTGCTCCGCACGGAGCTGGAGCTTCGCCATATCCCCGACGGTGCGCACGCGGAAATCCGTGAAGCCGAGGGAGAAGAGATAGCCCTCCGCCGCTTCCGTCCGGCGCAGTGCCTCTGCCGTGATGGGCTGCCCCGTCGGGATGCGCGTGGCAAGGCAGGCATAGGCCGGCTTGTCCCATGTAAACAGCCCCGCCGCCTTGGAAAGCGCCCGGATCTGCGTCTTGGTCAGCCCACACAGGCGCAGCGGTGAGAGCACGGAAAGCTCCTCCAGCGCCTTCATGCCAGGGCGGTCGCCCGCGTCGTCGGAGGCGTTGGTGCCGTCGAGCAGAACGGTAAAGCCGTCGCGCCGCGCCTGCGCCGTGATCGCACCGAAAATGCGTTTTTTGCAGTAATAGCAGCGATTTTTCGGATTTGCGGCGACCTGCGCATCCGCAAGGACGTCCAGCGGAAGGATCTGCATCTGCACGTCCAGCTCCGCTGCGAGGCGCTTGGCATCCTCCAGCTCAAACTGCGGCTGGAAGGCCGAGCAGGCATAATAAGCCTTCACCCGCTTTGCCGCGCGCTTGGCGGCATACAGCAGATAGGCCGAGTCCACACCGCCGGAAAACGCGACCGCGACCTCCGGGTGCGCCGCGAAAAATTCGTTCAGTTCCATGTATTTACCCCCTGAATCTGCAAAAAGAAGGTACACCGCCCCCTTGAGGGGCCGCATACCTTCTTTGTACGCATATTTTTTGTATCGCCGGGAAATCCGGGCGCTTCTGCGCCGCCGTTCTGCTTCGTGCAGAACATGGAATTATTATAGCAGAGAAGCGCAGAAAAAGTCAATCGTTCTTCGTCAATTCTTTCACCACGGCGTCGATCATCGCGCCCATGGGGAGCGCCGCCGCGCCGACGATCACATTGTCGCAGTGGTTGACCGGGATGAGGATGCGCTTTGCCGCGCTCTGGCCGACGGCCAGAGCCATGGCGGGCGTGACCTCGCCGTAGAGCGCGTCCGCGATCACGATGCCCACCGGCCCGATGATCACGTCCGCCCGGCGGCAGCCGACGACGACCGCATTTTCGCCCGTCGCGCCGTGATGCGCGCCCGCCTTCAGCATGGCGGCCGTCGCCGCCGTATTGGTCCCGACGGCGGTGATCTCCGCCTCCGGCAGGTTTTCCCGGATCGCTGCGACCAGCTGGCGTCCGATGCCGCCGCCCTGCGCGTCAATGATCAGAATGTTCATGGATGCTCCCCCGAAGTTGTTTTTTATAGTATAGCACGGAACGGCGGATTTTTCCAGCGTCAACATAGGAAAAACCTGCTCCACTGAAAAGCAGAGCAGGCATTATTTCTCCGGGAGCCTCTGAAGAAATCAAGGGGATTTCTTCAGAGGCTCCCTCAAAAACCTTAGCAGCCGAAGCCGAGGTACTTGCAGATTGCCTGCCAGACGGCGCTGCAATCGAAGTTATTGAAACAGAACATGGTCAGACCTCCTTTGAAATGGTTGTCTCGCGAGGACACGAACATTGTAACCGTTTTGAAACTATTTTGCAAGTGTAAGGTTCTGGAAATCCGTATTGTTTCATAAAACTCTGAACTTTTATCAAGGAATTTCCTTTGTCGCAACGATGTCCGTGCCGTAGACCTCCGGCAGGATCACATCCCCGATGCGGACCGGCGCGGCGACCTCGGCGGCGCGGATGCGCTGCATGATCTCCATCATTTTGCCCTTGGGAATGGGCGCGGCGGATTTGACCGAAACCATCGTGTTCTCCCGGTTGCTCACCCGGACGACCGAGGTCAGCGTCCGCACGGGCGCGGTGACCTCCGCGATCGCGTGCTTCTCGCCGCGGGGGCAGGTGTTGCCGGTGACGGTGAGCCTGCCGCCCTCGTCCTGCACGGTCATCGTGCAGCCGCGCGGACAGACAATACAGGTGATCGTCCGTTTCATGCTTCCACCTCCAGCGATACCGTGATCTCCTGCGTCACGTTTTTCAGAAGCTCCGCCTTGACCGTCAGCTTTTCCATCTCACCCGGCGCGGCGCGGAAGCGCTTTGCCGTCGCGAGAACGGTATCTCCGGAGCGGACGGTATAGCAAACCTTACCAAAGGGCTGCGTCACGCGCAGGAAGAGTGAAACGTCCTCGCCGCACTCCGTATGCACATTCTGCGGCAGCACATAGCGTACGCCGCTTCCCGACCGGACGGCGACAAGCCTGCCCGTGTTCGCCCTCTCGGCAAGATACGCCGCCGCGCCGCGGCCGGCGCGCTCGGCCTCGTCGGAAACGTAGTCCACCAGATCATGCACCTGCAAAACGTTGCCGCAGGCGAAAATACCTTTCACCTGCGTCTGGCAGTGCTCGTCCACGAGCGCACCGTTCGTGACGGGGTCGATAGGGATGCCTGCCGCGCGCGTCAGCTCGTTTTCCGGGATCAGGCCGACCGAAAGGAGCAGCGTGTCGCAGGGGATGTAACGTCTGGTTTCCGGGATGGGGCGGCGCTTTTCGTCCACCTGCGCGATGGTCACGCCCTCCACGCGCTTTTTGCCGTGGATCTCGCAGACGGTGGTGGAAAGGTAAAGCGGAATGTCAAAGTCCTCAAGGCACTGGACGATATTGCGCGTCAAGCCGCCGGAATACGGCAGCAGCTCGCACACGGCCTTGACCTTCGCGCCCTCCAGGCTCAGGCGGCGCGCCATGATCAGGCCGATGTCGCCGCTGCCGAGAATCACGGCCTCATGGCCCACACGGTAGCCCTCGCAGTTCATCAGCTTCTGCGCGGTGCCGGCGCTGTAGACGCCCGCCGGGCGGTCGCCGGGGATGTTCAGCGCACCGCGGCTGCGCTCGCGGCAGCCCATGGCAAGAATGATCGCTCCGGCCTGAATTTTCAGGATTCCTTCGCGGTTCTGCGCGGTGACGAGCTTCTCCGGCGTGACGGACGTGACGGTCGTGTCATAATACACCCGAATGTTCCGTTCCAGCACCTGCCGGCGGTATACATCCGCATATTCCGGGCCGGTCAGCTCCCGGCCCAGCTTGTGCAGGCCGAAGCCCGCGTGGATGCACTGGCGCAGGATGCCGCCGATCTCCGGCTCGCGCTCCAGAATCACAACATCGGTGCAGCCCGCATCGTAGGCGGCTGCCGCCGCGGCCATTCCCGCAGGGCCGCCGCCGACGATCACAAGATCATGTCTGTTCATTGTGCAGCCCTCCTCACAGCCTTCCGAGCAGCGGCTCGCTTCCGCTGCCGGATTTGGTAACTTCTTCCATGGGAATGTGCAGTTCCTGCGAAAGGAGCTTCATGATGTACGGTGAGCAGAAGCCGCCCTGACAGCGCCCCATGCCGCTGCGCGTGCGGCGCTTGACGCCGTCGAGGTCGAGCGCGCGCGGCGCGCGGCGAATGGCATCCAGAATCTCGCCCTCGCTGACAGTCTCGCAGCGGCAGACGATCTTGCCGTAGGCCGGATGCGCCTTGATATAGGCGTCCTTTTCCTCGTCCGGCATTTTACGGAAGGCGTGCGGATCCTCGCGCGTACCGTTCCAGTCCGGCTTTTCTTCCAGCCTCACGCCGAGATCGTGCAGGATGCCCACCGTCATTTTCGCGATGGCCGCACAGCAGGTCAGGCCCGGAGAGTCAATGGCCGCCACATGGACAAGATTCGGTACCGTTTCCGAGGCGCGGATGATGAAATCTCCGTGCTTTTCCGAGCTGCGCACACCTGCAAAGGACGTGATCACCTGACGGAAATTCACGCCGGGGACGCTCTTTGCCGCCAGCCTTGCGACGGTTTCCAGCCCGGCGGGCGTGGTTTCCGTGCAGTCCGGAGCGGCGACCGGAACGGCCGTCGGGCCGGTCAGGAGATTGCCGTCCACCGTCGGAGTGACAAGGATACCCTTGCCCTCCTTGCCCGGAACCTGAAAAATGGTGTGGCTCACGCGGCTGCCCTCGGCCTTGTCCAGCAGCAGGTATTCGCCCGCGCGCGGGATGATCTCAAAGAAGCCGTCGCCCGCCATGGCCGCGATCCTGCCGGAATAGCCGCCGGCGCAGTTGACGAGATAGCGGCAGCGCACGCGCTCGCCCGCCGCAGACACAAGGGTGAAGCTCTCGCCGCGCTCAATGGCCGCGACCGCGAAATTCCGCTTCAGCTCCACGCCGTTGTCCATGGCGTTGCCCGCGGCCGCGATGGTCAGCTCATAGGGGCAGATGATGCCGGAATTCGGCACATACAGCGCGCGGCTGACCTGCTTGGAAAGGCCCGGCTCCATCCGCCGCGCCTCCTCGCCGGAAACCACGCGCACGCAGGAGATACCGTTGGCGCGGCCACGTGCATACAGTGCGTCGATGACGGCTTCCTCCTCCGGCGTGCCGAAGGCGCAGACGAAGGAGCCGTTGTTTTTATGCGGAACATTCAGCGCGCGGGCAGCCTCGTACAGGAGCGGAACGCCCTCGGTGTTCAGCTTGGCCTTCAATGTCCCCGGCTCGGGGTCGTAGCCGCCGTGAATGATGCCGGAATTCGCGCGGGAGGCACCCATGGCGACGTCGTTTTCCTTTTCCAACAGGCACACGGACAGCGTGTAGCGCGACAGTTCCCGCGCCAGCATCGAGCCAACTACGCCCGCACCGATGATTGCTACGTCGTAAATCATTTCATTCCCTCTGTTTTTCTTTCAGTCAGACGCAGCGGAAGCCCGGATGGAGTCCCGCTGCTCCGCCCTCCGGCGGACATAGTTATCATAAATCGACATCCCCCGCCCTGTCAAGCCCAGATTCTTCCAAAATGAAAACAGCTCCGGGAGTTTTTCTCCCGGAACTGTTAATCACTCATTCGTCAGGGCTTTGCCGTCACCGTTCTTGTCGTAAACGTTCTGGAATCGTAGCCGCTGGCGTTCTTGGCATAGACCGTCACCTTGCAGTAGTAGGTCACGCCCGCCACCAGATTGACCGTGACGCTGCCGCCCGCAAAGCCGGTATCGGCAAACATCATGCCGTTGCCGGTCGTGCCCCAGATCGTTTTGTAGAGGGAATCATCCGCCGCGCGGTAGAACATGATCTTCTCCACGCCGACGCGCTTCATTTCCCCGGTCGCCGTGACAGTAAAGGATACCTTGACCTGCCCGGACAAGGGGCCGGGATTGGGCGAAGCCATATAGGTCACAAGATAGCTGCTCTCCCGCGCCTCCGCCGCCTGCGATTGCAGGGGAAGCAGGGCAATGACCAGCACGAGCGCCAGCAGCATGGCCAATATTCTCTTCTTCATTTTAGTCCTCCATCGAGTCGATCGTCTGAATCAACTGCTTTCTTGTTTCAAAGCCCCAGAATGTAACCGCATAGCCGCCGTCGCTCCACGAGCCTGCCCACCTGCCCGTATTGCACAGGAGCAGGAAGGTGCGTCCGCTCTTTGTCGTGTACATTTCCGGCGTTTCGGCATTCTTTTCAACGATATAGCTGTCCTTCTCAACCTGTGAGATGCTGATACTTATGTCGTTCTTCCCGGTATAGCGAGCATACACCGTTTTCAGCTCATCCTCGTCAAAAATCCTCAGCTCGCTGAGCGTATAGCCCGCCGGGATCTCGGACGGCCCGAGCGACAGGGGAAAGCCCTGCTCTTCCAGCACGGTGTCCAGGATGCTCCCCTGCGATACTGCGCGGTCGGAAAGCGCCTTGCCGTCCTTTGCCTCCGGTGTGACGTTCAGAATGTCGTCATTCCAGTTGGCATGCACGCCGAACAGATTCACCCCGGCGGCCTGTACGGCGATCATCCCCACCAGCAGCACGGCCAGAATGGCAGCCGCCACCGTCGCCGGACGCAGCAGACGCTTTTTCTTCTGCTTTTCCAACGGCGCGTGGCGGATAATCGTCCGGCAGAGCCGATCCAGCTCCGGCGGGACCTCGACGTCCTCGACGTCCTCCGCTTCCTTTTGCGCGGCCTCTCCGACGGCCTCCGCATAGTCCTGCATCAGGCGCTTCATCCAGTCAGAATTCTTATTCGGTATCAAGCTCCTCACTCTCCTTTCCCCGCAGATCTCAGAATTTCTGCCGCACGGCCGCATTGCCTGCAAGAAACAGCGCCTCTATCTGTATTCGATAGAACTATGATACGCTCTGAGCCGACGAAAGTCAGCGTCTGACACGTCAGCCGTTTCGGAAGAAAAAACCTGTGCCGGCCGAGAGGGTGGCTGCCCAGCCGGGACAGGCGCGGGGAAGCATAATTTTCCTCCGGGCGGATGCCCCGGAAGGCCGCGGATGCTTTCCGCTTTTGGAAGAGGCTTCTGAAAAGCTCCTCTGATTTATATGACAATCTTCGCCTCGATTTTGCAACACCTCGCAGGAAAAATTTTCAAAAAAATTTTTCGCTTATATAGAACGTAGCGGCGCTCTTGCGAGCGCCGCTACGTTTCCCCTATTTTATCC